>JAUVKA010000364.1 GCA_030592205.1 Bacteroidota bacterium
AAATACCCCTTCCTCGCTTCATGAGCTCCGGTAAATGCCCCCTTTTCATGGCCAAATAATTCCGAATCTATTGTGCCCTCAGGAATAGCGCCACAATTTACGGCAATATAAGGACCATGCTTTCTTGTACTGTATTGGTGAATAATTTGGGGGAATCGTTCTTTTCCTGATCCGCTCTCCCCGGTAATTAGTACCGACAAATCAGTTGGAGCTACCTGAATAGCAACTTCTATGGCCCGATTCAATACCGGGGCATTTCCAATTATCTCGAACCGCTGTTTTACTTTCTGAAGATCCATACTATTTTATTAAACGGCGAATTTACTAAAGGATTACCCATCATGGGCAAGATGAATGTAAATTTACAACTTTCTACTGTTTTTTCTAACTTGCAGAACAATACCCTCGATTACAAATGAGATGAGATGAGATGAAATCTAAATTCACAGCAATAATCCCCGCACGTTATGCCTCATCAAGGTTTCCAGGCAAGTCACTTGCCCTTATTAATGGCGTGCCAATGATTCTGAGGGTTTGGGAAAAGGCAAAAGAAGTATTGGAGGAAGTTTATATCGCCACTGATCATCAGGAAATTTATGATATAGCCAAAATTGCCGGGGCCAATGTGCTAATGACCTCATCCAGCCTTGGTTCAGGCACTGAAAGAGTTGCAGAAGCTGCCAAACAGATATTTACCAGCAATGAACCTGATAGCCAAATTATTATTAACATCCAGGGAGATGAACCCTTGATTAGCTCAGATGCAATTCTTGGACTCTGCCATGCCTTCAATCATGATAACATTAACATTGCAACACTTGTCCACAAATTAACAGACCAATCAGCTCTTCAAAACCCTAACAGGCCCAAAGTAGTGTTTGATCGGGACCTGAAAGCCCTGTATTTTTCACGAACTCCAATTCCCTGGGTTTCATCACCATCTGAGCCCTTTCACAAAATCTCATCTTACCAACATATCGGGATTTATGGTTTTAGGTATACCGTTTTACAGGAATTAATATCCTTGTCTCCAACTCCACTGGAACAAGCCGAAAAGCTTGAGCAATTACGTTGGCTGGAACATGGGTACTCAATTCATTGTATAGAAACTGATTACACCGGTTTTGGCATCGATGTCCCTGAAGACCTGGAAATATTAAATAGGAAATTTGGGGCAGTTTAGGCTTGTTCAGGAGAGAAAAAACTTATAAACTCATTCAAATCGATATTCGGATGCCTTTGAGCAAGTGATGCAGCTGTCTGGTATTGTTTATTTCTAAATTCCTCATGCTCGGAAGATCCTGCATTTCTGGGTCTGTGATTTTTTGATCTTATCAGGGCCTCTATAGCTTTGAGTGTTTCCAGAGAGGAAGCTGACAAATATGTTTCCTTGAACTTTCTCCAGGTATAATCAATTCCCTGGGTACCTGGATGGAGGAGATCATCAGCATAATATCTGTAGTCCCGCAGATCATCCATGAAGATTTCATAAGCGGGAAAATAATCAACCTGTTCAAACTTGCTTCTCAATTCATTGACGGCCAATAACAGAGTAGCTTTACTCACCTGATTTCCCTCTGGTCCATTTTTCCAGTGCCGCACCGGGCTAACTGTAAAAATCCACTTTAAATCCTTGTTCAGGACAGCAAGTTCCTGGATTAACAAACTGTACATTCTAACTATATCACCAACTCTTAAAAGCTGGGTTTCAAAAAGTGAATCAGGTACCTGATGGCAGTTTGATACTACACGGCCGTTGCTTTTCTGATGGTACACGCGGGCCGTGCCAAAAGTGACAAAAAGATATTTGGATTCAATTAAAGATTGGCCGGAAAGAGTAAGCCGGTCATTGATATTCCTAAGACATAACTCCTTATCAGAATTAGAGAAAACACTATGATGGTCAAAAGAATGCCACCATCCCTGATGTGAAAACAGATCTTCACCCTCATATGGATTTTGATGTAACAACCTTTGAATTCCAGAGGCTATGGAAACAGGGTTATATAGTACGCCGAATGGATTTAAATCAATATTAAATTTTCTTTGAACCAACCTTTCTCCGATATGCTCTGAAAAACAGCTGCCCATGAATATGACTTTCTGTCCATAATCAAATGGAGAGTCTATTTTGTTTATAACTACTTCTGTTCTCATTATGCCAACAACGAAAGTAACTAATCATTGGGATATAGGAAAGATCTTGTTTGTTTTAGCTTCTCTAAACCTGCTCTTTTCAGCGCTGTCCCTGAGAAATATTTTTCGAATTCATCATGGCTCATTTGATTGATCATCTGCTGGTTGATACCATTGAATACCTCTTTTGGTTTTAAATCCTGGATTGTTGTTTCTTTTGCGAATCTATTAGAGGGACAAACTTCCTGGCATCGGTCGCAGCCAAAAAGCCAATAGTCAGTCTGCCCCATAAAATTCTCCGGAATAGGATCCTTGAGTTCAATTGTCAGATATGAAATACATTTAGTGGCATCCAGGTAGCCATCCGGGTGCAAAGCCTGAGTGGGACAAGCATCAATACAGCGAGTACAGTTCTCGCACAAGTCTCGATCCTCGGGAAGATCGGGAGGTAATTCCAAATCTGTTATTATCGTACCCAGGAAAAACCAAGATCCTTCTCCAGGTCTGATTAAACAAGTATTTTTGCCTATCCAGCCTAAACCTGCCCTTCTGGCCCATTCTTTTTCCATAATTGGAGCAGAATCCACATATATCCTGGCCTTCAATCCAGGTTTTTCCCCGCTCATCCAGTCAATTAATTTCTGAGCTCTCTTTTTAAGTACCCTATGATAATCACGACCCACAGCATACCGGCTAACTTTCAAAGATTCAGCAGGAGTATATTCTTCAGTATGGTAAGAAGCTAACAAGGGGATCACCGTTTTGGCTCCCGGAAACAGAAGTCCGGGATCCAAGCGTAAATCTATATTCTTTTCCATATAATGCATCTGGCCATGGGAGGATTTCCCCAGCCAGTCATTGAATAAGTCGTTCAAAGGGAGAGGCTCAGCTCTGGCAAAACCGCAGGCAGAAAAGCCCAGTTCCAGTGATTTTTTTCGTATTGATGTAGTATCCAGCAATTTATATTTATGAGGATTGGGTTTTCTACAAAAAGCCTAAATCCAATTTAGCTTCTTCTGACATCATCTCCCTTGACCAGGGAGGATCGAAAGTAAGTTTCAGATCAAGCTCCTCCACACCTTCAATCATTTTCAACTTTGCGTCAACCTCTGCCATAATTTGATCAGCCAACGGACATCCTGGCGAGGTAAGGGTCATATCTACAGAAACTTTTCCCTCTTCCTTTACCAGGATCTCATAAATAAGCCCCAGGTCATAAATATTGACAGGAATTTCAGGATCATATACAGTTTTTAGAGCCCTAACTATTTCTATTTCTGTTTGCATTATTGAGATTCTTCTTTTGTTTTAAAGGCCAGTGCGTAGAGTTTCATTTGCTTCAGCATAGAAACCAGTCCATTTGATCTGGTAGGAGATAAATGTTCTCGCAGACCAATGGCATCGATAAAAAATAATTCTGCCTGCAGAATTTCTTCAGGAGAATGATCATCAAGTACCCGGATCAGCAATGCAGCAATACCTTTGGTTATGATGGCATCTGAATCAGCTTTATACCTGATCTGACCTTGTTCAAAAGAAGCATCCAGCCAAACTCTCGACTGACATCCCCTGATAAGGTTTTCTTCTTTGCGATTGGCCGGATCGATCAATGGAATTGTCTTACCCAAATCAATAAGATAATTATACTTGTCCATCCATTCATCCAGCAAAGAGAACTCCTCAACAATAATATCCTGATTTTCTTTTATACTCATATTGTTATTTAACAAAGGTTAGAAGCTAAAAGTTCATACAAAAATAGCTATAAGGCCCGGATATAATAAAAAAAGCCCTGACTATTAATCAGGGCTTGAAATTAGATAATTTGTAATTAGTGTTTACTAATTTTTTGGTTTTTCCTTATTATGCCATCATTGACATCAAGTAGATATATTCCCTTAGGAAATGCTCTAGCGTCGATCTCAAGCTTATTGCCAATAACTTCCTTTTCCAGAATTGTCCTGCCGGTCAAATCCATGAGTCGGACAAGTTTTTTGCCATCCCAATCGTTAAACCGCACAAACAGAATGTCTGATGTTGGATTCGGATACACCTGGATTGATTTTTCTGTAACAGCATTGACTAAATTTATCAATCCGCTTTTGCTGCTGCCAAAGTCAATTGTGTAGTCCTCTACCTCACCATTAAAACCATCATCGCATGATCCAGGAGAACTACCGGTTCGCATTGTAACACGCATACGTGTTATTCCACTTGCGT
>JAUVKA010000178.1 GCA_030592205.1 Bacteroidota bacterium
ATCGTTGAAATCCATTCTTTCCTGATCCCGTTGATTCCTGTCTCCTGGTTTTGTGGTATCGGAGCGATAAGATTCGGTGTTCGACTGGAAGAGTTCTCCAATAAAGGTAAAGGCTCCCACCACATTGTCGGTAAAATCACCAAAATCACCCCAAGTGCCATAGAGATCTTTCCAGGAAATCAAATACCGGTATCCAGGAACCATTTTCTCGGCATGTTTACCCAGGTAATCAAGAACCTGGACGTCGCGACGATCAAATTCCTTGGCACCTTTGTGATTGGGTCCCCTGAGGAACATTCCTCCGGAATTGTGAAAGGCCCAAACCATAAGAATATTCGGACGATCAATCAGGTATTTTCCAACGGCTTTCATGCCGGTTCCTTCGAAGGGATAATCGCCAGCTCCTTGCTGCACATAGTTCGGCTGCCAATTGTAGCCCCAATTTCGGTTTCAGTCGATATAGCCTTCTGAATCCTCATTGATGCGGCCACCTCTGAAGCCTGTATTTCATTCCCGTGGATATTCCCATCAATATATATTGCCGGTTTATCTAATGCGTCTCCTGTTTTTGGATTATGAACTGTGATCGACCAGATTTCTCTGCCCTCGTCGCTCTTACCCACCAAAGCGAGCTCGGTAAGATCAGGATAAGTAAGGTTTAATTGTTTAAGTGCCTGATTGACTTCCTCGTAGGTGTAGTATCTGTCGAAACGAAGGGGAACAACAATATTTTGTGCAGAGAGACTGCTTGTACTTATTGCAAAAAGTACCAGAGCGATAGTTAGTGTGTTTAAGTGTTTTTTCATTACTTGGCTCCTCCCAGATTAATTGTTGTTTCTGATCCACGAGCGTTTACAGTGCGAATAGAAAGTTTAATTTGATCACTTTTTGTTGATCTGAGAAGCCAGGTGAATTTTTGCTTTTTGCCGGCTTCGATACTGGCAATGGGGGTCCTTTCTTTCCCCTGCAGAAACTCAAGCCCTTCGGCATTCAGTGTTATTACAGCAGGAGCAGGAACTTTATTTTTGCTTCCCATAGCTAATGGGAAATGATATTTCCCTTCGTTCGTAATCCAAACTTCAAGCTTATATATTCCATCACCAATATCCTTTATTTTTTTTGCATCGAGGCTCAGATCCGGAATTCCTTTGGTAAGTTCATATATCCACGGCACCTGTGCCACTATTGCTTTCTCAATTTCTTCAACCTGCGGAACCATATCGGCATAAGGCACCCGGCCTCCTATTTCCACCTCTCCCAGTTGGGGGTGATTGAAGGGGGTCCAGTTTACGAAACCCTCAGCATTTAAAAGACTGTCGTTATAACTCAGGAAAACCTTTTCTGCATCCGTTTTTTCAGAGGATTTTTTCCCTGCCTGGCCAGGCTTGGCGGCTTGTTCAGGTTTGGCAGGCTTTTCCGGTTTAACAGCTTGTTCTGTTTTGGCAGCAGAGTCGGGTTTTTCAGGTTCCAGTTTGGGGACCCCCCAGAAATCCTGACTAAATGATGGAAGTCCCAGCTGATAATATGCCCATAGTTCGAAAGAGCCGTCTTTGGCTGGCATAGGGTCTAAACGCTCAGTAGAATATCCCTTTTCCTTTAAAAACTTCTTGTACTTCTTGCTATAGCTGGTGTATATTGTAAGGTCTTTTGCCAGGGGGTTAACTGCGGCTCCAAGACCAAGCATTCCGGCTATCATTGAGTCATCAACCACCATGCCTTTGGGTACGATAGTTTTAACCATTTCTTTTACCTCATCCATTGTATATCTTTTGTTTGGATCGGCATTAAGCATGGCGGCATAATTCTTAGGGATCCGGAGAAAACTAAGGTTTGTTTCACCTTTTCTGCCACCTTTGGGGGGCTGGATACAAAAGTTGGTAGAACCGTAATGCATAACCAGTGCGATTTGAGGGTGGTCGATCATAAATTTCATTATGCCAAAAACCTCATCTACCTGATCATCCATATCGTCGTTAAATGGCCTGAAATTTCTTGAAGACACCATTTTTGGTGAGTTGAAGAAATGGCTGGCTCCCTCCGGGTTTCCTACAGGGAGGATGTACCATGTGAGGTTTTTATAATGATCAGGATTATCAATAAGATCTTTAATAAGATATATTGCGGCTTCCGATGCCAGTGGGCTTGTTCCTTCGAAGTTTGCAGCCACAAAAACTGCAGGCTTCGACTTTTTCTCAGCAGATGTTTCAGCTCCGATTTCAATAAGATGAACAGGAATGCCTGAATAAGAATGGCCAATCAAATGCAAGCTGCTAACATTTTTATTAGCTTTCTGTAAATCAAGCATTTGTTTGTGGATTTCGGAGGGTGAATGGTACTTGTTTGAAGTACCTCCATTCTGTCCAAATCCATTAATTGTGACCCATGAAAGGATCATCAGGAGGATAGGGATTTTTTTCATAATAGACGGATCAATTTTAGCTTACCAAAAGTAGTAAAAACGATTTTGGAATGATATTATGAATAGAAGGCTTTAAGCTTTCTTAACAATCAGGGAACGGTTAACGGTTAACGGTTAACGGTTAACGGGATCAGGGAGTATCACCGATTATCACTGGCTTAGTCCAAATCAGTGCTCAAAACAGTGCTCAGTTTTTGGATCAGTTTTTTTAATCAGTATAATCAAATAGTTATGCATGCAAATGTTTATCAATAAACCGGTGAATGCACTCTTATTCGGAAATTTCTCAATATTCTTTGTTGACAACTGGCATAATCTTTGTAAATTTGTCAACATAGCAATAAACCCAATCATGGAAAATAAATTTGGTACTCGTTTAGCATCTGCACTAAAAATGGCAGGAATGTCCCTTCAGAAACTTTCTGATGCTCTGGGGAATGTTGTGACCAAGCAATCCCTGAACAAGTATGAAAAGGGAATAATGAAACCTGATTCTACTTTGCTTGTTAAGCTATCAGAAATCCTGAAAGTTTCGGTGGACTATTTTTACGCAGAACCCGCACTGTCCATTGAATTGTCGAATCTAGACTATCGTAAACATTCATCAAGAATCTCAGCTACTGAAAAGGTAGCCATTGAAGAAAAATCCAAGAACTTATTGGAGAAATATCTTGAGCTTGAGGGTCTTTTAAATTTAGGAGAATCTCCTCAATATTTTCAATATGGTAAAGAGGTTCAAACAGCAGATGAAGCAGAAGAAGCCGCAAACCAGTTAAGAAGTGAGTGGGAATTAGGTTACGATCCTATTCCGGATGTTATCGCCATGCTTGAAGACAAGGGATATAAAGTACTTGAAATAGTCGCCTCGAAAAGTTTTGATGGTTTATCTGCCGAGGTGAATGGTTTTAAGGTTATTGTGATAAACGGGAGCTTATTTGATAGAAACAATACCAGAAAACGATTCACAGCTCTACATGAATTAGCCCATCATTCACTAAACATTTCTGAAGAAATCGAGCATAAGGAAGCTGAGAAATTGTGTCACGTGTTTGCTAGCGCAATTCTATATCCTGAAGAAATGGCTAGGAAGGAACTTCATAATGAAAGATTTCATTTTTTCGAGAAAGAATTAATTTTGTTAAAAGAGAGATGGGGAATTTCTATTTCTGCTATTTTCTACCGTGCTTTTAGGCTAGGCATAATTACCAGCGCTGTTTTAAAAAATCTCAACATTCGTTATCGCTCGAGAGGATATCATATTAATGAGCCAGGGACTTACCTATGTCAAGAGAAACCAGTAAGGTTTTTACGTTTGGTGTATTTCGCTTTAGGAAAAGAATTGATAACAATCAACGAGGCGGCCTATTATACTGGGGAAAGTATATGGGAGTTTAGAAAATCAATCCATCAAATGGTATGAAACTAATAATAACAGATACCAACATATTCTTTGATATAATAGGTATTGGAGCTTTGCCAGAGTTCTTCAGCCTCGATTATGAGATATGTTCAACGGAGTTTGTTATTCATGAAATTCTTCATTCTGATCAGAAACAAGCTATTGATATTTTTATTAGGGCCAAAGAAATCAAGGTTTTTAGTTTTACATCTGAAGAAATTGATGAGATATTGAGCTTTAATACTACCAAATCATTTAAAGGAATTACGGACAAATCGGTTCTTTGGAAATCATTTAAACAGAGTTGTCCTCTATTGACAGGTGATAGGAAATTAAGAAAAGAAACTGAAGAACTAGGGATTGAAGTCCATGGATCAATTTGGGTTATTGACACGTTGGTCAAAAAGGGTTTGATTGCTAGGGAAAAAGGGATTGAGTTGTTGAACAAACTGAAAAGGTTGAATACAAGTTTGCCTGTTAAGGAAATTGACAAATTGATCCGTCAATATAAAAATAAACCGGAGTCAAAGGAATAGTACTCCGGTCAGTAAAAAGAATTGAATTGTCGTTCTGTCTTCTTTCTGAAGTAAAGTGAAGGTAAGAATATCAGATATATTACCAAATCCATTTGTTTAAAATTAAACAAACCTCTCACCCCCGTCGCAGCGCTTTTTCAGTGCTCAGTTGGTTAGAGCACCTGACTCATAATCCTGTAAATCAACCAGATACACCCACTTAAAACCCTCATTATAAAGGTATTTCTTTAATAAATTTCTAGGGAGTATCACTGATTATCACTGGTTAAGTCCGAATCAGTGCTCGAAACAGTGCTCAGTTTTTTATTTAGTAAAGGAAGACTTTTTTGACAAATGAATTTATCGATACATCTACACTATTGTGAACAAAAACCAATGATAGGTGTTCCAAATACTATGTAAAATTCGCATAATTGGAACACTTACAAATACAATGAATAAAATAAAGATTAGGTGTTCCAAATAAGGGTATAATCACTATATTTGGAACACTTATAAACCATTCGCTTATGGCAAGAACAATAATCGGAAGAGTAGCTGAGAAGGAGATTTTAGCTAATGCCTTAAACAGTTCCAGATCAGAATTAATTGCAATATACGGACGAAGAAGAATTGGTAAAACATTCTTGATTAGAGAGTTTTACGAGAAGGAAATAGTTTTCAGTATGACAGGTTATAGTGTTGGGAACAGGGCCGTACAAATAAAAAACTTCATGACGAAGCTCAATGAAGTCACAAACGAATTCAAAGACAATAAACCAAAAGATTGGATCGATAGCTTTGTCCTATTAAAGAAGTTCATTAATGGTTTGCGAAAAAACAAGGGTAAGAAGGTGATCTTCATTGATGAATTCCCGTGGATCGCAAGCGATAAATCAGGCTTTCTACCAGCTTTTGAAAATTTCTGGAATGACTTCTGTGCCGCAAGAACCGACCTGGTCATAGTAGTATGTGGATCGGCAGCTTCTTATATGATGAAAAAGCTTATTAAGAATCATAAAGGATTAAGTAAGAGAATAACACAAAAAATAAACCTTAAACCCTTCAACTTAGCAGAGGTGAAAGAATTTTTTGAGTATAAAAAAAATCCGATAATAGAATATGAATTGCTAAAAATCTACATGTCTCTTGGTGGGATACCTGAGTATCTTGAACAAGTTCAAAAAGGCGAATCAGCTATAAGCACAATTGATAGATTATGCTTTCAATCTGGAGCGTATCTGGAAGATGAATTCGATGTTGTGTTTGAATCTCTCTTTGATTCGTCAACCTTTCACAAAAAAATTATTGATGTACTGGCTGCTGGCAAGAAAAAAGGATTAACCCGAGCGGATTTATTAGATAAATGTGGTGTTGATTCCAGTGGTCGGTTTTCTCAATCCTTAGTAGAATTAGAGATATCTGGATTTGTATTGAAGTATACTTCTTACAAAGGAAAGTCTAAAGAAACTCTCTATCGAATCTATGATGAATATTGCTTGTTTTACCTACAATTCATGAAGCCATTTAAAGAAAATAGTTGGCAACAATTGTATCAACGACAGGAATATAAAACATGGTACGGTTATGCTTTTGAAACAATTTGTTTGAAACACAGTTTGGAAATTAAAAGAGCATTAAAAATTGAAGGTATAGCCTCAGAAAATTACGCATGGAGCAATCCCAAAGCGCAAGTGGATATGGTAATTGATCGTGAAGATAACTGGATCAATCTGTGTGAGATGAAGTTCTACAATGATGAATTCACCATAGATGCTGGTTACTTTAAGAAGCTTGAAACAAAAAAAGAGAGTTTAAAACAGACAAAGCAGGAAGAAAAGGCATTTATATAACGATGTTGACCACACATGGGGTTAAGTCCAATAAATACAGCACAGCCATAGTTGACCATGACCTAACGATGAAGTGTTTGTTTGGATAGAAAGAAGAAAATGGGAGTTTGATGAACAATTAGAAAAGATAGTGCAAGATGTTTCGTGCTCATTTCGTGCTCACTCCTGTTTTTATGTTGTTGAAGCAGGTCTCTGATTCACAACCAAAGCCACATTTGAACCAGGGATAATTTATTATTCTCCTCTCTACACACCTCAACAACCACAAGGTTTTTTGGATTAAAAAATTTATTATCTTTGCACTCGCTCAAATTTGAGTATCGGGCCCATAGCTCAGTTGGTTAGAGCACCTGACTCATAATCAGGGAGTCCCAGGTTCAAGCCCTGGTGGGCCCACGAAAAAAAGAACCCTAGTGCATTGATTATCAAGCACTGGGGTTTTTCATTGTCCAATATAGTCAAATATTTTGCCTAATAATACGTATAACAAGTTTACTTGTGCGGATACTTGTTTTACTATGTAAAATAGAACATGTCATCACCCACCTATTGATGAATTCTTAGATAGTTTATCCATTCTTTTGTCCGATTGAAATCTTCAGCTACCAGCATTAAGCGAATGGAATCATACTCATCTGAATCATAGCGTAGATTTTGAAGAATCAATTGACCTCAGGTTTTGTCTATCGGAAATGTTGGTAATTTGTGATTGGGTTTGAGAGTATCTATTTATGAAAGTTTATTTTTGAGTAATTTGCATAATATTTTGAATGACACATAGAGTTAAGGATTTTGACGAATAAATTTACTCACGAAGACGATAAAACTGAGTTCAAGTTGGAGTTAAACGACAAACTTGAAAAAGAGGTGGTTGCTTTTCTAAATTCGCCCAAAGGTGGAGATATTTATATTGGTGTTGCCGATGATGGTTCAGTTGTAGGTGTGGAAAATGTAGATAAAATCCAGCTTGCAATTTCCGACCGTATAAAAAATAATATTTTGCCAACTTGTTTGGGATTCTTCGATGTGTTTCCCGAACAAATCGAGGACAAAACGATTATTCATATTGTTATTTCCCGTGGTACAGAAAAACCCTACTATATTAAAAAATACGGTTTATCTCCTGCGGGGTGCTATCTCCGAATTGGTAGTGGAGTGCAACAAATGTCGCCAGGCATGATTGACAGTATGTATTCATCTCGCACGCGAGATTCGCTTCGTAATATTGTTTCTCACAATACCGGCAAGCTAAGTTTCGAACAACTTAAAATTTATTACCAAGAAAGAGGTTTTAGTTTGAACGACTCGTTTCTAAACAATTTAGATTTGTATACTCCCGACGAAAAGCTAAACTATGTCGCGTATTTACTTGCCGATGTTAATAGCATTTCGATAAAAGTAGCCAAGTATGCCGGAACCGATAAATGTGATTTAATAGAAAACAAAGAATATGGTTATTGCTCCCTGATTAAAGCAACTCTTAGGATTTTAGATAAACTTGATGTTGAAAATAAAACATTTACAAAAATCACCGGTTCAGCCCAACGCCTTCAGCGCGATATGATAAATAAAACTGCGCTGAGAGAAGCATTAATCAACGCCATTGTACAT
>JAUVKA010000209.1 GCA_030592205.1 Bacteroidota bacterium
CCATCTGAAATTAGCCTTCAGCGCTGCTGGATTCATTGCAACAAGAACATCACAAAAATCTCCCGGAGTATTGATCTCGGTATGACCAATATGAACCTGGAAACCAGAAACTCCGCCAACAGTCCCCTGAGGCGCACGAATTTCAGCTGGATAATCCGGAAATGTTGAAACATCATTTCCAAACAGTGCAGAAGTATCGGAGAATAAAGTTCCGGTTAACTGCATACCATCACCGGAATCACCAGAAAACCGGATGGCCACCTCATCAATTTCAATGACCTTAGCTTGTTTATCCATAACTTACTAACTATTAATTCAATAGTCTATTTGTTAATATAAATATTCTTTTAAAAGCATAGGCTATAATCACGTTCCTTAATCGAAAAATCGCAATTATAGCCCTTCCCTAAGCTTAATGATTTAGGACTAGCAAAATTATATAGTTTTATGACAGCTTCACAATCCTTTGCTCCTTTTTTTATAAACACCCAAATTGTTTATAAAATATTCTAATTCTGTCACTTAAGAACGTTTAGGCATGTCAACTTCTTATTTGGAGATATTCTTAACATCAAAACATGCTATAGAAGGCTGCCTAATAGACAAACGACAGGAAAATTCAAGGCTCAATAAAAAAGCTTACTTAAGGAAAGCTATTACCTTTGTACACCATATTAAAGTTTCTCATTTTTTATGCAGCTTGGTATAAATAGCAATCAGCCGTATATTGTGTTTATCATCGAATCCAGGATTGTTCTGTCACCTGTTGAATAAAAATTGTCTTCCAGGTTCTTTGGACCTATCACAAATCCATCGTTTTGTTCAAGGATCCTCCGGGTTTGTCGAGCCACGGCGGGTGCTGGATCATGAATAGTAATGTTTTCGGGTATAATTTTTTGGATGAGAGGTATCAGGAAAGGATAATGGGTACATCCCAAAACCAGTTGATCAATTCCAGCCTCTATCAAGGGATTAAGGTAGTGGGCCAATAATCTTTCTGTTTTTGGGGAATCAGCCAGCCCTTGCTCAACAAGTTCAACTAATCCCTCCCCAACTTTCACAATCACCTCAATACCATCAGTATACTGACTGACAGTTTGATTGAAATGATCCGCTTCGAAAGTTCTGGAAGTAGCAAGCACACCAATTCTTTTTGTCAAAGAACCGGCAGCAGCCGGTTTTACTGCCGGCTCCATTCCTATGAAGGGAAGTGGAAAAGCTTTCCGTAAATAGTTGATGGCAATTCCTGTAGCCGTATTACAGGCAACAACAACCACCTTCACATTCTTTTCCAACAGAAACTCTGTATTTTTCATCGACAGAGCAAGAATTTGATCAGGTGTTCGCCTTCCATAAGGTGCATTCGCCGAATCTGCAAGGTAAATAAATGACTCATCGGGCAGTTCCTCCCGCAGAGCCTTTAATACTGACAGTCCACCTACACCCGAATCAAAAACACCAATATGTAAATTGCTATTCATAAACAAAAAATCCTTGTCGCAATTTACGACAAGGATAATTCATATCTTAATAAACGAAGCCTATTTTATTCCAAGCTTAGCTTTTACTAAAGGCAAAATATCATAAGATTCATCCTCTGGGAAATAGACGACAGCTCCCATGCTTAGATCCAGGATATATGTAAATCCGTTTTCCTTTGCAACTTCCTTTATTGCTGCCTGCGCCTTATCGGCAATTGGCTGAAACAATTCCTGTTGCTTATTTTGCATTTCCTGCTGAGCCGCTGTCTCAAAGGTATTTATCCTGTTATTATAGTCCATAAGCTCATCCTCTTTGGTTTTAGCGATTAGAGGAGAAAGGGAGTCGCGCTGACGAATGTAAGCCTCTTCCTTTATTTTGAACTCCACTCTCAATTCTTCAGATTGACGTAATATGGCTTGCCTTTGGTCTTCCAAAATCAGTAAGGCACTGTCACGTTCAGGCATAACCGCCAATAAATCCTGAGAATTAATATGCCCGATTTTGATCTGGGCATTTGCTTTAAAAGTCGTTCCTGCTCCCAGAAAAGAACAGGCCAACAGCACAAAAATCATTTTTTTCATTAGAAATTATTTATTATTGTTTGGTCAGAAGTTTCTCAACTAGTGGTATTTATCAAAATGCGTGCAAATATAAAAATTAATTCTGAATTCCCAGCTTGGTAAGAACTTCGTCACTTTTATCATAACGAGGATTGGTGTAGAGCATGGTAGGTCCCGATGCTGTATCAAAAATTACATCATAATTACCTTCTTGAGCAAGCTCTTTAATGGCATTAAAAATATCATCCTGGATTGGCTTCACCAATTCCTGACGCTTTTTATACAACTCACCCTCAGGAGCAAAGTACTTTTTTTGTAAATCCTTTTGATCTTTTTCACGCTGAATGATATCATCTTCCCGCTTGGTTCTCATTTCCTCAGTAAGCAACACCCGTTCTGCCTGGTAATCCTTATATAGTTTTTCTATTTCCGCGCGCTTAGTTTCAATTTCTTCCTGCCAGTCGGCAGCATATTTATCCAATTGCTTTTGCGAAGCATCATAGGCAGGTATCCGGCCCAGAATATAATCAGTATCTACAAAGGCAAATTTCTGACTAAAACCCATACCTGTCCCCATCAGGGCGATAATTAATCCTAAAAATATCTTTTTCATAATGTTGATGTTTAATGTGTTTTGTTCAATCTCAATAACTGTACCAAGAATTCGTTACTCGTTATTCGTTAATCGTTAATCGTTAATCGTTACTCAGTTACTCGTTATACCTTATTAACCTATTACTGCTTACTTATACTTATACTCAAGCCTTAAGCCATAAGCCTCAAGCCTTCTACAATTGTTGTCCCAGGACGAAATGGAACTGGCTGCCATTTTTACCCAAATTATGAGGGAGCTCATCAAAGCCATATCCCCAGTCGACACCCATCATCCCAAACATAGGCAGGAATATTCTAACTCCAAATCCGGCAGATCGAACCATATTGAAGGGATTGAAATCCTTAAATTCATACCAGGCATTTCCGCCTTCAATAAAGGTAAGAGCATAAAGTGTTGCACTCGGGTTTAGTGAAATAGGAAACCTTAGCTCCATTGTAAACTTATTATAAAGATTTGCACCCTGGGGAGGTGTTATTGAACTGTTGGCATAACCTCTCAAAGCGATAATATCCTTGCCATAATAGCTATATCCCATCATGCCGTCGCCACCCACTTCAAAACCCTCAAAGGGAGAACGTGCATATTTATCATAGAAACCCAGGAATCCAAACTCGGCCTTGGTTGCTAAAACAAAGTCTAATTGCTTTTCCCCAGCTCCAACAGACCATAGCTTTGTAAACCAACTTGCTTTGAAAGTCCATTTATGATATTCAATCCATTTGTATCGTTCCTCTATCTCAAGAGTACTATAATCTTTCCCGTTGAACAATGAGTAAGGGGGTGTAATCTGGAGCCCAAGCATAAAATTGGAGCCCCTGCGCGGATAAATAATCTGGTCGGTGGAATTTCTCGCAAAATTTGTAGAAAAACTGAGGTTATTGCTTACTCCATTCTTGATAAGAAAATAAGTCCAGTTAGTCAGATCATATTTTTTGAAGGATAAAGAATTAACCAGAGAGAAAAAATCATCAGGCCAGGAGAGCCTACGGCCCAGTCCAAGAGAAGCCCCTGAGATTTTCATGGATGCCCTGGATGGGTCATCAACCTGAAAACCATTTGTTTGCATTGTATGATAAAGAGATACAGAAAAGGAATTTGCCTTTTTCCCTCCAAGCCAGGGTTCCACAAAGGAAGCACTATATGATTGGTAAAACTTTCCATTCGACTGTGCCCGGAGGCTCAGGCTTTGTCCATCGCCGGAAGGCAGTGGACGCCATGCATTCTTATTGAAAAAGTTCCTTGCAGAGAAATTTCCAAACCTTACTCCTAGTGTCCCAATAACCATGCCGGCTCCCCATCCTCCGGAGATCTCAATCTGATCGTTTGCACGTTCCACTACCTGGTATTCAATATCCACTGTACCATCATCTTCATTGGGCTCAATATGCGGTGTAATCGCTTCAGCATCAAAATATCCCAGTTGAGCCAGTTCCCTGATCGAACGCATAACTGCTGAACGATTGAAAAGGTCGCCTGGTCTGGAGTGAATCTCACGCCTTATAACATGTTCATTGGTCCGATCATTACCTGACACTGTAACATTGTTAATCCTGGCCTGGCTTCCCTCCTGAATCATAATCTCCAGGTCAATGGAATCCCCTTCCACATTAACTTCCACAGGGATAGACTGATAAAACAGATAACCGTTATCCAGGTATTCATTAGCCACAGCATCATTATCGTAGGTTAACCTGGCATCAAGCAGTGTCTGGTCAAATACATGTCCTTTTTTAATATTCAGTTGTTTAGAAAGAGATTCGGAAGAATACTTAGTGTTACCAACCCAGGAAATATTACGGAAAAAGTATTGCTTTCCTTCTTCTATCCCGATCACCAATCCAACGGTACCATCATCATTACGATAAAGGGAGTCCTTAACAATTTGTGCATCCCGATAACCAAGTTCATTATACCTGACAAGAATATTCTGAAGGTCGTCATCCAAATTATCCTGAATATACTTTGATGACTTGAAAACGTTATACCAGGTTTTCTTCTTGGTCTCCTTCATTAAACGTCGGAGTTTTGCCTCGGGAATAACAGTTCCCCCTTCAAATACCATATCCCTGATTTTCACCTTGTCCCCTTTAGTCACTATAACACTCAACACAGAATAATTCACCATTACACTGTCAGGTTCCTGGCGGATTTCAACTCCGACATTCAGATATCCCTTATTTACAAAATGGTCTGTAATAATTTTATCTGTTCGACTGAGCAAATTGGCAGTAACTTCAGTTCCCCGGATTAGCTTCACTTTTTCGGTTAGGTCATCTGCTTCGGTTTTATTTACTCCGGTAAATGAAAAACTGGACAAGCGGGGTTGTTCCTGTAAATATATGTCAAGGAAAATTTTATCCTCAATAAACTTTGTTGCAGTAATTTGGATATCAGAAAATAGTTTCTGATCCCAGAGTTTCTCGATTGCTTCCCGAATTTTAGTGCCAGGAATTTCAATGGACTCCCCAACCACCAGCCCTGTCATCTGGATCAGAATATTAGTCTGGTTCAGATATTTCAGTCCTGAAATGGTCACTCCACCGATTTCATAAGTTTTAGTAAGGCCATAGTTGATGACCTGTAGAGGTTTTTTCTCCTGGTCCTGACCTGAGAGAGGACTAAAAACAATAAAGAAAAATGCAATAATGAGTAATGTATATTTCATACCTGGGAAATGCTGTTTAAAATTGCTCACTTGTTAAACCAAACCGGCGTTCCCGGTTTTGGAATTCAAAAAGAGCCTGGTAAAAATCTTCTTTAGTAAAATCCGGCCACAAAACATCGGTGAAATATAGTTCGGAATAGGCTATTTGATATAATAGAAAATTGCTAACCCGATATTCACCACCTGTTCGAATTAACAATTCCGGATCGGGAACACCTGCTGTATTAAGGTATTCTTCGAACCTGCTTGAATTAATATCTTTTGGATCAAGCAATCCTGATTTCACATCTTCACCTATCTTTCGGCTTGCGGCGGTGATCTCCCACCTGGAGCTGTAAGATAGCGCCAGATTCAGGACCAGGCCATCATTATTCCTGGTTTGTTCGATCAGGTTTAAAAGCTCTCCATGGGCCGATGAAGGCAATTTCTCAAGATCACCAATTGAAATTATCCGGACATTATTTTTTGCTAGTTGTTTAGCTTCCTTTTTAATTGTTTTGACGAGAATGCCCATCAGGGCATTTATTTCTTTTATAGGTCTTCCCCAATTCTCAGTTGAAAAAGCATAAAGAGACAAATATTTTATTCCCAGTTCCTCGGAAGCTTCCACCGTATCATGAATTGGCTTAACGCCATGCTGATGCCCAAAAATCCGGACAGCACCCTTACGCTGAGCCCATCGACCATTACCATCCATGATAATAGCCACATGCTGCGGTAGTTTTTCTTTGTTTAGTTTATCTCTTAGCGTCATTTTTTAAATTTGCGATTAGTCTCATAGAAAGGACAAGTTCTACAAGTCTTAATCACCTTATAACCAATCGTTATCCCAAAAAACGGATTCCATTCCGTAAGCCGGAACAATCGATATCCAGATTTCAGATCCATGGGATCCTTTCTGAATCCACGGTACAAATTCCATTCCACTCCTAATGTCAACTCATCTGTAACATTATATTTAACCCCCGTAGTAAAGGGGATCACAAAACTTTTGTAATAGGCCAATCCGGTAGCAATAAATGTACTCACCTTGATCTGGTCACGCTTTGGACTTAGTGGTAAATAATTAAACTCAAATAAGCCATAAGCAGCAGCTTTTTGTAAAGGACTATGAGCCAAAACCAGTTCTTCCAGTGATGTACCTATTCCGTAATTAAAACCTGCACGTAATGCATATCGTGGGTTTAAATTATACCTATAAAATGCCCCAACCGCAGGCTTGATTGAAGCAATTTTCGGAACTGGCAATATGGTATGCCTATGCTCCTGCGACATTCCCAGGAAAATCCCATAATCCGAACTTTGCTGAGCACTAAGACCAGCAAAGCCCAATAACAATCCAAAAACCACAACAATCTGCTTCATACACACTATTATTGTAAGCGTATCCCAAAGTTTAACCTACTTACAATAACTACTAAAGCGCAAATATAGTATATTTTGCTGATCAAAAATTCTTAATGAATGTGGTCTTATCTTAACGAAAGTTAAGAGAGCAGAAAACTAATTTCTTTTGTCAACTCCCCACATCAGTTTCGACCGAAGAGTATTATAAAACTGATGGCCTTTTAAGCGGAGGGTTTTTACCTTATATGGAGCTTTACTAATCCTCAGTTCAAGACTGGACTCCATTACTACTGATCTTGAGTCTAATGATACCAGCATTTGCTTACTCCTCCCATCAATTTTCAGTGTCAGATTCATGTCATCCGGAAACACGAGCGGCCTTACATTGAGATTATGAGGGGCAATCGGGGATATAATAAAGTCGCTGGAACCTGGAAGGACTAAGGGGCCTCCAA
>JAUVKA010000254.1 GCA_030592205.1 Bacteroidota bacterium
ATGACTGTGTCTAAATCGTTACAGTCAGTATTTAGAGTAAATTTGAGTTTATGAATTAATCAGGCTAAAGGCGCAAGATGGGCTCAGGAATCGAAAATATCTTTCAATACAGAATAGGATCGAATTTCTCCCATTCCTGAAAGATGAATTTTATAGAATTCCAAAAGTCCTGCCAGGAGGTCACTTCGCTGGTGACGGTTCAGCGGAATTGTAATTGTCTCCTCAAGGTTTGAACGAAGAAAACGGGCTAATAGTGCTGATATGCCCGGGTCAAGCCGATTAGGACTTTCAGGGGGGAGAGTAGTGAAATGGCCGGTGGTAAGGTTGAACCAATCGGTGTCATTTTGCTGATTATCCACAGGGAAAAATCCCAGGAAACGTGTTAGATGAATCATTAGATATAAATGAAAATTGGCCACTCCCTCATCAGCTAGTTCAAAATACTTCAAGGCATTTTCAAGAAAGGCAAATAGCTCAGGGTTGGCTTCTTCTTCTTTCAGGGTTCTATAAAGAATTTCGGAAAGAAATAGTGCTATTGTGCTTTTTACTGGATCATTGGTCAAACCAGCCATAGGAATAACAGCATGTGCTTCGCGTATCTGCTGCAGGTCGCGGGAGGCTTTATAATATACCTCCAGGTCGAGAAGCGCAAGCTTGTGGTAAAGGCTGATTCTCTTGTTTTTACGCTTTCCGCGTACTCCTGGAATTATTACTGTTATACGTCCCTTATGGTCGGTATATAAATACAGAATAATACTGGTGTCACCATAATTGATGTGATGAAGAACAATTCCCCGGAGTTTTTGAAGCATCTTAACGGACAATCAGAATTTTAGCAACTGAACGACTACCGGCATCAGCAGTTGATGCAAAAACCATATAAACCCCGCTGTGCACCCGCATGCCTTGCAGATCCCTTCCATTCCATATTGCCTGTCCTCCGAGGCTCTGGGTTTCATATACCAGGTTTCCATTGATATCGGTAATTTTAACCAGCGAGGAGGCTGCCATTCCGCGAATAGTGATGGGGCCGTTATAGGCAGGACGAACAGGATTGGGGAAGGCATAAATCTCTCCTTCAAATTGATTGGCATTGATAGCATCCCCACGGTAGGAAACAACCCCGGCTTCTGTTCCAAAGTAAACTTCTCCACTATTGTGGTCAATTGCAATTGACATGATATTATCTGAAAGAAGGGGTGAGTTACGTACATTAAATGATTTTACCAATTCTGTACCTTCACTGTTGGTAAGAAAAACTCCAGAACCGCGTGTTCCAAACCATTTGCGATTAGCTCCATCTACAGCAATAGAGCTTACTGTTTCAGTACCCAAAAGGGCGTGATAAAGATTGTCGCCCAGGTCCACACTGGGTTGAGTTGCAAAAAAACTACTACCTGAAAAAACGCTTTCGGGAGAGTAGAAAACAGCTACCCCGTTGGAGGTGCCTATCCATAGTCTTCCCTCAAGGTCAACAGCCATAGAGTAGATGTCATTAAGAATCTTGTAATCACCTTCAGGGCGACGGACCCTGAGGTTGATTTTATCAAATCGATCGTCTGTCTCATCCTCCAGGTCATTACCATTGTTAAAAACAAAAAGACCATTACCTTTTGGAAGCTGTACCCACTTGGTGCCGCCTGATGTAATCACAATTTCCCCAGCGAAAGCATCTCCAAATACAGGTCCGTAATTGAAACTTTTCCAGGAGCCATCAGTTTTTCTCACTGATAAAGGTGCCGGAACGCTGCTGTTGGTTACCCAGAGATTGTTTTTTGAGTCAAAAGCCAAGCCACCAATACGGATAAATGCTTTGCCGGGAAGAATGCTCTGAAGGGCCCCATTTGTATTGCTGTCGTTGTGCAACTCAAGAAATTTTCCGTCGAGGAATTCCAGTATACCATGTCCCCATGAGGCTGCATAAACATGCTGGTCATTGGAAGGATCTACAACAAGCCGCACTACGTCGCGAATAGGTGCCAGAGCCTCGCTTGTCATTGGATTGAAGTTTTTCCAGGTTCCGTTAAGATTAGCAGAAACTCCTGTATTATTCCAGGTGTTGTTCCAGGAGCCGTCATAAGCTCCTCCGGCGATCCAGAGTTGATCCCCGGCAACGGTAAGATCAAATGCGCTTCGACTCCAGGGACCATTAGGCCTGATTTGCTCAAAGTTTTCAAAGTCACTAGTATGAATCAATCCATACTCCCAGTCTGCCATCCATATTTCCAGGTTTTCATCATAGAGAGTCTTTTGTGCTCTGATAACATCAAAGCCATAGCTGTTTAAGTGGAGGATTCTCTCTCCATCCGGACGGATAAGATTGATCTGAAACTGGCTGGTTACAAGCATGGTGTTTTGCTGAAAATCAAGCTGATAGATATCTTTAAAAAAATACGGAAAGATTGTCCATTTATGCCCGTTATAAACCCATATCGAATCTTTTTCCCCGATTATACTTTTATGAACAGCATACAATAAACCTTCATGGTAACCCAGGTGAGTGTATGCCTCTTTTGGAGTTGGCTGAGAAGGAACAGTTTTCCAGAAGAGATAATTTTCCAGATTAGGATGCCGGGCAAAAGCTTTTCTTACACCTTTATTTGTGGCGGCAAAAATTGAATCGTGGTTGAAAATAATTGTTTCAAATACTTCAAGGTGCTCGCCATCATCACCGATATAAAATGTTGATGAGATCTCACCCTTTACCAAACTTAGTGAAATTATGCCGAAGCCACAGGACAGGTAGGCCTGGTCTTCCTGTATCATAATACTGTTGATCCTTTTGCTTCCTGTAATTTGTTTTCGTTTTATGTCGGGAATATTGGTTACCTGATTGCCTCTTATCAGGTCGAGGTTTGAGTTGGTGTAGGCCAGGATTAGTAAATCGTGATCCGGACTATAGGCCATGCAGGCTATCTCCACATCATTCAAGCCGTTTACTTTCGACCACTTATCGATCAGGTACGACTCCGTGTCATAGAGAAAAAGGCCACTTTTGGTGGCGCAGAAAACCTTACCCCCACCGGCTTCCACGTCGATAGCCCTGCCAAATGGCAGATGTTCCTGCCATTCCCCTAATTTTGATTGTCCCCTAAGTGAGCTCGAGAAAATTAGAATAATTCCCGCGGCTAGCAATAGTATTTTTCCCACAGACTTAAGCACCTAATTTTGAATATAACTCAAAAATCATCAAATTATTTTAATTAATACCGGTAAAGTCCTCAAGGAAATGAACCAGTTTTTGTACACTACGCCCCCGGTGGGATATGGCATTTTTTTGTTCAGGATCCATTTCGGCGAAACTTTTTTCAAATCCTTCAGGCAAAAATATGGGATCATATCCAAAACCGTCTTTTCCGGCTCTTTCTTTAAGTATTATTCCATCAACCTGACCCTCAAAAAGATACTCATCCCCCTTAATTATCAGGGCGATAACCGTTCTGAACCTGGCTCTTCGATTTTCATGACCTGCGAGTGCAGCAATAAGTTTATCCATGTTATCATCAAAACTGGCATTTTCTCCAGCATATCTGGCTGAATAAACCCCTGGTGCCCCACCTAAACTATCGACCTCCAGACCAGTGTCGTCAGCAAAACAATCAGACTGAGTTTTTTGATAGATAAAACGGGCCTTTTGCAGAGCATTTTCTTCGAGTGTGTCTGCAGTTTCCGGTATATCTTCCCTTATTCCGATCTCCTCAAGGCTAATTATGTTAAATTTCTCCTGTAATAAATACTGGATTTCCTTAAGTTTATGGAGGTTGTTAGTCGCGAAGATTAGTTTTTGCATAATCCTAAAATAATATTTCCGATTAATTTTCGCTTTGAAATTGAATGATGCCTGGATCCCCCAGGAAAACACGATCTTGTTACAAACTATATAAAGCGCATAAAACCAGTAATATAAAGAAAATTTACGAGTTTGATAAAGCCCTTAATTTTTCTTATTTTTGGTCTACTAATATAAAAAATAACAGATCATTATAATGGAAAATATAGATTGGAAATCGATGTCATTCGGGTATAAGAAAACCGATTATAATGTCAGGTGCTATTATAGGAATGGTGCATGGGGTGAAATTGAAGTGAGTTCATCTGAACACATTCAACTACATATTGCTGCTACAGCTATTCACTACGGACAGGAAGCCTTTGAAGGCCTCAAGGCTTTTATGGGTCAAGACGGTAAGATCAGGGTATTCAGATGGAAAGAAAATGCTGCCCGTATGAAAAGATCTGCCGAGGGTATTCTGATGGCTGAGGTTCCTGAAGAACTTTTTGGCAGAGCGATGGAGAAAGCTATTCTATTGAACAAAAGATTTGTACCTCCTTATGGCACGGGTGCTTCTCTTTATATTCGCCCTTTGCTACTTGGTACTGGAGCTGAGGTTGGTGTTAAGCCGGCTGATGAATATCTTTTTATGATCTTTGTAACTCCTGTGGGTCCTTATTTCAAGGAGGGGTTTGCTCCGGTTGACATGCTTATTACTCCAGGAATTGATCGAGCTGCTCCTCTGGGAACTGGACACATAAAAGTTGGAGGTAACTATGCCGGCTCTCTCACTGCCTTGAAACTGGCCCATGATAAAGGATATGCATCTGCTCTGTTTTTGGATGCGAAGGAAAAGAAGTATCTGGATGAAGCTGGTCCGGCGAATTTATTTGGGATTAAAAATAATACTTTTATCACACCTGCTTCTCCCTCAATTTTACCCAGTATTACCAATAAGTCGCTACAGGAAATAGCCATGAGTATGGGTATGAAAGTGGAGGTTCGCCCTGTTCCATTGGAAGAATTATCCACTTTTGAAGAGGCTGGTGCCTGTGGTACTGCAGCAGTGATAAGCCCGATCAATCGTGTTGTGAATGATGATACAGGTGAGCTTATAGAGTTTTGCAAGGATGGCAAACCCGGCCCAATATCTGTTAAACTTTATGAAAAACTGATAGCCATCCAAACAGGGGATGCCCCTGATGATTTCGGATGGGTTAATATGATAGGGTAATTTATCAAAAGGAAAGTTTTACTAAATATCCATTGTGTCTTCTGATATTGAATACCTGCCGGTAATCAAAAATCAGATATTGTCGTCAAATCCCGTAGCCCGGGGGCTGTTGAGTTTACGAAATCCCGATAGCATTAGCGTATCGGGAGTCCCCCGGGATGATGGCAAACTGAAAATTGAACATAAAAACGCTTCTGTTCCAGAACCTCCAGAAAAAAATGCAAATTTATTAATTCGCTATCATGCATGGTATGAGCGGATTAACCTTAAGATCAAAATAAAAATCAAAAAATAATAGTACCATGTATTGCAAGGTATAATAAAAATTATATATCTTTGCAATGGAAACAATAATGTTATAGAAGGTATTCTGAGAATAAAACTATTTTAAAAATGAAAAAAGCAATTCAAATTAATCTGGCAGGAGCGATATTTCACATTGATGATAATGCCTATGAGCTTTTACGGGAATATTTAAACTCCGTAGAGAGGAAGTTTTCTCGCGACCCAGGGGGAGCGGAGATTATTCAGGATCTTGAAAATCGTATGTCCGAACTATTTACGGAAAAGTTGAAACCTCATAGAGAGGTAATATCATTACAGGATGTTCGAGAAGTTCTCGAAGTACTTGGTGCCCCTTCGGATATGGGTGCTGATAGTCATTATCGTGGCGAATACCGCTCTGACAGGAGGTATAGAAGAATGTACAGAGATGCTGAAGATAAGCCCGTAGGAGGTGTGTGTAGCGGGCTTGCATACTACTTTAATATAGATCCATTGTTACTTAGGATCCTGTTTGTTATCGGACTTTTTGTAGGTTTTGGCTTCCTATTGTATCTGGTGCTTTGGATTGCACTACCTCTGGCTCAAACACCTGAACAGCAGGCAGAAATGCGTGCAGGATCAATGAGATTTTAAATTGTAAGCTATGAAAAGTAAGAAGTTTCATATCGGATTGGGATTCCTCCTGATTGCCTTCATGCTGCTATCTTGTGATAATGGAATTGTTGGGAATGGTGATGTGAGGACCCGCACGAAAAAAATAGGGGATTTTAAGCGAATTGAAATTCAAGGAAATTTTGACGTTTTCCTTGATCAAACAGGTGCACCCGGATTGCGCATTGAGGCTGATGAGAACATCATGGATATCATTAAGGTCTATG
>JAUVKA010000352.1 GCA_030592205.1 Bacteroidota bacterium
TCGGTAATCTTGATAAATATATCTCATGGAAAGAAGGAAAGCTTGTTTTCGAAAACGATTCTTTTGATGAAGTCATTAAAAGGCTCAGCAGATGGTATAATGCAGATATCGAGTTAAAGGACCAGGAATTATCCAGCTATACATACACAGCCACCATTATCGATGAAACATTACCTCAGGTGCTTGAACTTCTGAAGATTGCAACACCCATTAAGTATTCAATATCCGGACGAAAAAAACAACCGGACGGTACTTTCTCAAAGAAAAAAGTGATTATTCAATACAAATCCAAATAATGACTTGTACACTAATCCTATGTTAAACTTAAACAAAAACCTATGAGAGCATTACCCTAAAAAATCAGGAGAATGCGGCTACATTCTCCTGAATGATTAAAAATTGAACAACTAACTAAAAGAAAGTTAAACCTTTAATCCTTACAAAAGTATGAAAAAAAATTCACTCATTTCTGGAAGGACACTAACTCAGTTCCTTTCAGGTAAAATGATTAAAATCATGAAACTATCGATTTGCTTGCTGCTGCTTTCTGTAATGAATGCATTTGCAGTAAAATCATATTCTCAGATGACCATGATTTCGCTTGATCTCGAGGATGCTACAGTAGAAACTGCACTTAAAACTATTGAAGGAAAGAGCGAATTTTATTTTCTTTTCAGTCCGAAAATGGTGGATGTGACCCATAAAGTGGATATGAGCTTCAAAAACCGGAAAATAAATGAAATTCTGGATGAGCTGCTGGCAGAAACCAATATAGAGTATGTGGTGAAGGACAGGCAGATTGTGCTGACAACGCAGGAAATGATTCAGTCATTTGAACCTGCGCAACCGGTCACAATTACCGGTACAGTCACCGATGAAAACGGAGAACCGGTAGTCGGTGCCAGCATCATCATTAAGGGCACAACTCAGGGAACAATATCCGATGGGGATGGTAAATACACCATCAACGTGGATGATCCCGGTGAAATACTCGTATTCTCGTTCATTGGAATGCTTACACAGGAAATCCCATTGGGTGACCAGACACAAATCAGTGTCATAATGAAAAAAGATATACTTGGTCTTGAGGAAGTGGTTATCACGTCGTTTGGATTGAAGAAGAAAAAGAGGACTATTAGCTATAGTACAGAGACTGTAAGTATAAAGGAGTTGACTAAAGCCCGGGAGTTGAATGTTGTCAATTCCTTGCGAGGAAAAGTGGCTGGGTTACTCATAAATGAGTCAGGTAATGGATTAGGGTCCGAATCCCGGGTGATTCTTCGCGGGAATCGTTCAATTTCCGGGAATAGTCAACCACTCTATGTGGTGGATGGACTTCCTATTATTGGAGGTATTAGTACCCTTAATCAGGATAACATTGCTTCTATTAATGTTTTGAAAGGCCCCAATGCAGCTGCTTTGTATGGAAGCCAAGCGCAAAACGGTGTGATCATTATTGAAACCAAGAAAGGCACGGCGGGTGTGGTTGATGTCAGTTTGAACAGTACCTTTATGACCGGTGAGGCGATTCTCCTGTTGGATGTTCAAGATGAATATGGTCAGGGAGTGTCGGGCATTTATAACGGAAATTCAGAAGAATCCTGGGGGCCAAAGATGGAAGGTCAGATGGTCGACCACTGGTCGCCGGCTCTTGCCGGCACACAATATGCTCTTCTGCCTCACCCTGATAATTTCAAAAAGATATTCCAATCAACATATAATGCGTCTAACGGTTTCAATGCTAGTGTAGGTACTGAAAATACTCAATCTGCATTTTCCTATACAAGAACAGATGCGAGAGGAATGATACCTAATAACAAATTGGGAAGACATAACTTGTCGTTAAGAGTCAACAATAAGCTAACAAATTGGCTTTCATTGGATAGTAAGATAAGTTATATGCAACAGAAAATAGATAATGTGACTAGAACGGGAGATACCCCAATTAATCCATTTCGAAATATCTACAGAATCCCGCGAAATATAAGCGATAAGGATCTGGCAAATTTTGAGTATGCAACTGCTGAAGGTTCTATACGTCAAAATTATTGGAATCCTGGCTCCACCTCAGGAAAAAATCCATATTGGGTAATGAATCGTATGCAAAATTTTGAAGATCAGCGGCGTGTAATTGCATTTACTTCATTAACACTAGATTTCACAGAAAATCTTAGGTTAATTGCCCGTACGTCATATACTGGATTAAGTAGCCATTCAGAATTAAGAACACATGAAGATAGCTATAGTCCACAATGGAATTTCGGTTATTATAGGGTAGCCAAAAGCGGTTCGAAAATGTGGAATACGGATATTCTACTTTCATATACAAAGGATATTACGGAAGACTTGAGTTTTGATGGTCTAATTGGGGGTACCTTACGAAAAACAGGTGGTGAAGGATCCCTCATTGCAGCTACAACTCAAAAATTGCTGCTTACTAATTTCTTTGCGCTCAGTAATACACTAGTTCCTGCTACTGAGTTTGTTCCAAGCTCTGAGACAGAAACACAATCCTTATTTTTTTCAGGAAATATTGGCTGGAAGGATGGAATTTATATGAACGTTACCGGTCGTAATGACTGGAGTTCGACGCTCCCTGCTTCCAACCGGTCTTATTTTTATCCATCTGTCGGGTTGAGTGCAGTTCTTACTAATCTGATTCCAACATTACCTGAATATATTTCCTTTGCCAAGGTGAGGGCTTCATGGGCTGAGGTAGGTAATAGTGCACCTCCCTATATGTTAACCCGTTACGGAACCTTTCGCGCTGGTGGATTTAATGGTTTTCTGACAATGGATAGTGTTTTGCCTAATGATGATCTAAAGCCGGAAACGACCCAGTCTTTCGAGGTGGGTCTGGATTTCCGTTTCTTTGACGAACGATTAGGGCTGGATATTACCGCCTACAAGACCAATACTTTTGATCAATTATTTACCATAGCCTTACCAATAGGTTCAGGCGCTTCCTCCTATTTTACCAATGGGGGAGATGTCGAAAATAGGGGTATGGAAGTTCTCTTATTAGCAACACCAGTGCGAACCAGCAACCTTACTTGGGATGTAAATATTAATTTCTTCACTAATCGAAATTGGGTTAACCAAATTTCTGATGAACGTCCTTTGGTGGTTGTCGGTGGGGACACTTATTTGCGTGATTTAGTTGTTGAGCAGGACCATGAATTCGGCGATATTTACACGAGAGGCTGGATACGAGATGATCAGGACAGGGTCATTGTTAATGCAAATGGCGTACCCCAGATTACTAGTGGAAAAACGGTGAAGGTTGCCAATTTTAATCCTGACTGGGCCGGAGGTATCTCAAATATAATTTCATATAGGAATTTCCATATGAGTTTCCTGATAGAGCACCGACAGGGAGGAACTTATGTATCATCGACAGATGCCGTTCTGTTTGGCGATGGAGTTGCGCAAGAAACAGCTCAGGGCAGAGATGGAGGTCTCATCTTTGGACAAAACCTTTTTCCCAATGAGACAGCTGTGCTGGAGGATGGCACCACCAATAATATCGCGGTAAACGCACAAGAGTTTTGGAGAAGTGTGGGAGGCCGAAATACACCTGTTGGCGAAGCATTTGTTCAGGACGCAACTAATACCCGGCTCAGAGAGCTGTCTCTCGGCTTCACCCTGCCTCAATCAATATTGGCTAAGTTACCTGTTTCCAATGTGGAGTTTTCCTTGGTAGGTAGAAATCTGTTTTTTATCTATATAAAAGGTAATTGGGATCCGGAAGTCTTAACTTCCATTTCTACAGCAGCAGCAGGTTTTCAGGGGTTTGTACCACCTTCGCAAAGAAGCATTGGCTTCAATCTTAGAATTGATCTGTAAATAAAATATCTGATATACTTAACAAAATAGATATCATTATGAAAAATAAGATAAAATATTATAAGATAAGGGTTGTGGTATTGGTATTACTTACCACTTTCACCATTGCCTGCACGGACGATTTTGACAAGCTTAACATCCCATCTAATAGGATAGCATTAGAAGATGCGGGTTTAGTCGAGCTTGGAGCTGCATTTGCGCAGGCTCAATATCATGGTATAAGAATTTGGTATCAGGGTGGTCACAATCTTTTTGCTGGTACATGGGCACAATATTATACTACAATTCATCCTAATTTTCCAAACTCTAATTTTGTAGAGGTGGGATTTTGGTCAGAACTTTTATTCACAGGTTTTTATGGTAGAACAGGTTTTGGAGCTGGAGCGAATCAGCTTAATTTTGTAGAAAAATTTACTGCAGAAAATGATATGGAGGTAGAAAATGCACTTGCCAAGGCATGGAGAGTGTATCTGTACCACAGAATAACCGATTTTTGGGGCCCTATTATTTATTCTGAATTTGGCAATGGTGAAACTAGCGTAGCTTATGACTCACAGGAAGATATTTACCATGATTTCTTCAAAACATTGGATGAGGTAGTTGCCGTCTTCAAAGATAATACTGATGCCAGACCTTTTGGTCGAGATGACCTGGTTTACGGTGGGAATGTTGAGCAATATCTTAAGTGGGTCAA
>JAUVKA010000035.1 GCA_030592205.1 Bacteroidota bacterium
CGATTTACTCCTTTGTTAAAACTGAGAGGAATCCCCAGGGAAACAGATAAATATTGAGATGCATTATCAATAAATTGATTTGAAAAAGGAATAATTACTCCTCGCGAATCTTTATAAGTTTGATAATATCCGGTATAGATCCCGGCCCCCAATCCCAAAGAAGGATAATAGTAACTTTTAGTATTCGCCAGACTAAGTTTTGAGGCCGAAACCCGAGCTCTGGAACTTTGAATTTCAGGGAAACTTTGAAGTGCTGCCACATATATAGAGTCGACAGTATGATTTACCTTTATTTCATTAAGAATTTCTGGCTTTTCATCGCTGATTGAGATGGGCTCTTTTTTGTCCAGATTAATGAGCTGTCTTAATCTTAATAGACCTTGCTCATATTCATTTTGGGCCCTCATTCTTTTCAGATTTTCTGAGGCAAGCTCAGCATCCACCTCAAGAATATCGGATTCTGCTTTCAAGCCGTTCCTGATCATCCCTTCTATGAATTTTTTATTCCAAAGGCTCTGCTCAATATTATCTTCTGATATTTCTAATAGTCCTTTATAGAACATTACATTATAGTAAGCATCCATTACGTTGAATGATAAGGTTGTTCTAAAGGCTTTTTCATCATATTTACCGGCTTCGCAAATAGTTTTGGCGAATTTTATCTGGTTAATACGTCGAAATCCCTGAAATAGGCTTATTGAAGTTCTTGCACTATAGGTATTGGAAAAATGAGGATCGTAAATAATGTCATTCGTATTTGGATCAATTGACTTTCCAAAACTGGGCCTGAAGCCTATGCTCGTATTCAAAGACGGAAGTAGGTTTCGTATGGATTGATTATAGTTTTCTTCATTTCTCTGATTATTCAGACCTGCTTTCTCTACTTCGATATTGTGAGTCATGGCATAGGCTATGCAATCTTCCAGCGTCCAGGTTTTCTGCTCATGGCTTTGGTTAAATAGCAGGATATTACTGATAAATAGTAAGCTTATTCTGATACGAATAGCTTAAATGCTTTAATAATAAGATTCAACTAGTATGCCAGTATGTATTATGGTCAGATACACAGTGAATTAAAGCTTGTGTATTATCAAGAAAATCCATCAGTAGTTAAATATTTTGACAGATGTGTGTAAAATAATCATACATAAATTTGCTAATAATGGAATTGCCAGCTAATTTTATCGAAAATCAAATAGATGTCAAAGGGAAGAATTCTTGTTGTTGATGACAATAAAAATGTACTCAAGGCGCTGAAAATATTGCTGCAATTTGAGTTTGATTATGTGAATACCGTCAATAGCCCTAATGTGATACTTTCCGAGCTCGAGAAGGATGAGTACGATTTGGTTATTCTAGATATGAATTTTGAAGCTGGGGTGAATACGGGTAATGAGGGGATGTATTGGCTTGATAGGATTTTATCAATCGATTCAATTATCAGCGTACTTCTAATAACTGCTTTCGGAGATGTTGAGCTGGCTGTTAATGCAATAAAAAGAGGAGCTACAGATTTCATCCTGAAACCCTGGGATAATCAGAAGTTACTTGCAACTATTAAATCGGCAATAAAATTAAGTCAGACCAAAAGAAAAGTGGTCAGGCTGGAGGGGAAAAATAAGATCTTAAACGAAGAAATCAACGTTCCTCATAAAACAATTGTCGGTTACTCTGATTCATTAATGAAGGTGATGAGAGTTGTCAAGAAAGTAGCTAAAACAGATGCCAATGTGCTGATAACCGGTGAGAATGGCACAGGGAAGGAGCTTATCGCCAAAGAAATACACCGATTGTCTCTAAGAAGCGAGGAGATAATGGTAAATGTAGATATTGGATCTCTACCGGAAAGTTTGTTTGAAGATGAGTTATTTGGACATAAGAAGGGAGCATTCACTGATGCCTATCAGGATCGGGTTGGAAAAATTGAATCGGCTGATGGAGGCACTCTATTCTTAGATGAGATAGGAAATTTGCCTTTAGCTCTTCAATCAAAATTATTAACAGTAATCGAGAGTAGGGAGGTAGTCCGGATTGGATCTAATAAAATCAATAAGGTTGATGTTCGTCTTATTTGCGCAACCAATAGGGATATTCCCAATCTGGTAGAAAATGAAGAATTCAGGGAGGATTTATTGTATAGAATTAATACCATTGTTATTGAAGTTCCGCTATTGAGGGAAAGAGGAGAGGATATCCTGTTATTGGCAGGTTTTTATCTAAATAAATTCTCTAAGAAATATAATAAAGGTAATATTACAATCAGCCTGCGTGGCCAGGAGGAATTATTGAGATATCAGTGGCCAGGTAACGTTAGAGAACTCCAGCATACTATTGAAAAGGCAGTGATTTTGTGTGAGAAGGATATTATTGAGCCGGATGACCTATTTCTAAAGCCAATACAGAACTTCAATTTTGACCTTCCTAAAACACTCGAAGACATGGAGCAGGTGATGGTAAGAAAAGCTGTTGACAGGCATAATGGAAACATGAGTGCTGCTGCTGAGGAGCTTGGAATTACACGACAAACTTTGTACAATAAGTTTAGGAAGAATAATTAGTAAAGAAAATAGATATGGCTAGCAGATACTATTACCATGCTGTTATTATCCGAATTCTCCTTATCGTTATCAATTCGTATCTATTGTCAATTTCAATTGGCGACTGGAGGTTTATTATTATCACCAGCGTAATTTTATTAATTCAAATAGTGTCTCTGATTTACTTTTTGAATCATACTAACAGGAAAATCGCATTTTTCTTTGAGGCTATAAAGAATGATGATTCAACTCTTTATTTCCCACTTATAACCAAAAACAGAACGGTAAAGGAATTAAATGCGAGTTTGAATGATGTAAATGAACTTATTAAGCGAATTCGTCATGAGATACAGTCGCAAGAACAATATTATCACCTTCTTCTTGAGCAGGCTGAAACTGGAATTCTGAGTATTGATTCTAAAGGACATATTCGTTTCTCTAATGAGGCAGCCAAAAACTTTTTGCAGGTTGAGACTCTTACCCATGTAAATCAGTTTCAGCGAATAGATGAAGGTTTATGGACAGTTCTAAAATCCTTAGAGCCAGGCACAAAGCATCATATTAAGTTTCAAACTGAGAGGGATAGTTATGATATCTCATTAAAATCCAGCCAGATAGTTATTAAGAACGAGCCAATTTTGCTTGTAATTTTACAAGATATTCGCTCGGAGCTGGATGAGAATGAGGCAGAGTCATGGATCAGGCTGATTCGTGTTTTAACTCATGAGATTATGAATTCGATCACTCCAATTACCTCATTATCTGAGACCCTGGTTCGTTATTTCTCTGAACAGGAAGTAGAATCAGGCATAGAGATTTCCAAAGAAGAAAAAATGGAACAGGCAATATCGGGTTTGAACGTGATCAGGGAACAAAGTCAATCACTGCTGCACTTTGTCGAGTCATATCGTAATTTAACGCGTATACCTCAGCCAGATATTCAACCTTTTGAAGCCTGCATTCTGATTGATAAATTGATGGTATTGTGCCAATCTGAGCCAAATGCAGCTATGGTAGAATTACAAACTGATATTAAACCAAAAGGACATATTATACTTGGTGATCAGGAACAGCTTGGCCAGGTTCTACTTAATATCACTAAAAATTCCTTCGAAGCGGTTTCAAACACTCCGGGAGCTCAAATCAGGATAGAAATACTTGCTGCCAGCCAGGGTACAAGGATTAAAATTAGAGACAATGGTCCCGGAATTTCCGCTGAAAATCTAAAGGAAGTATTTACCCCCTTTTTTACTACTAAAGATTCAGGAACTGGTATTGGCCTGAGCCTTTCAAAGCAAATCATAAGAAACCACCGGGGAACTATCTCTGCCAGGTCAAATCCGGGAGAAGTGACTGTTTTTACGATTGAATTGCCATTTTTTCAATAGGAAGTCCAGGATAAGGTGCTTATAAATCATATTCGTTAGCCCATAGTCTTTTTAGAAATACTCGATAGGGTACAATTCGAATATTATCCACCATCCTTTCTACCGATTCATTGCAAACCACTACCGCTTCTTTTGGATGAAATTCATCTCTAAATAAACGGATTGGACGGAGGTCTTTAAGATTAATTTGGTTTGTACCTTTTACCTCGATAGCCATTTTCCCATTTCCTAAAATGAAATCAACTTCCAGTCCGGATTTTGTACGCCAGAATTCTATATCAAAATCCTTTTCCCGGTAAGATCTATAGCCGATCAATTCCAATATAATAAAATGTTCAAAGGCCTTGCCGAACAATTCTCCCTTTTCTTCTAATATCGATCTCTTGGTTATTATGCCAGCGACCCCAGTATCGAATAGATAAAACTTGGGCGATCGGGTAATGACCTGTCTGGTTTGTCTTTTTTTAAATGGATGAATAAAAATCCCCATTAAGGTATCAACCAGAATCTGATAGTATTCTTTAACCGTTTTGGAATCAATTCCGCAATCCCTTGAGATATTTAGGAAATTAGTCATTTCACCATGAGAGTAAGTCATGGACTCGAAAAACCTGGAGAACGCAGGCAAATTCCTCACTAATCCTTCTGCAAAAATCTCCTCTTTCAGATAGTCCTGAACGTAAGCCTTAAGTGACCGTTTAGCATCCACTTGCAGGTAATGAGATGGGATCATTCCCTTGTTCAGGACATCCAATAAGGCATAGTTTTCTAATTCATCTGTAACAAAAGGAAACATCTCGAATCTCCAGGCTCTGCCACCCAACAAGTTTGCCTGGCCTCTCTTCAGCTTACGGGCACTCGATCCGCAAAGGATGAAACTCAATCCCCGATTCTCGATAAGCCAATGGACTTCATCCAGTACCCTAGGTACTTTTTGGACTTCATCTAAAATAATTGGATGAGATAGTTGCTCTTCAGAAGCAGCTGCTAATTGCTCCCTAAGTAACGATGGCTTGCCAGAGAATGCCAGGAACAGATCGGTTTGCAAAAAATCAAAAACTAAACTATTCGGAAAATTCTGCCTCAGAAAAGTTGTTTTCCCTGTTTTCCTGGGTCCCCAGAGAAAAGCCGACTGCCCAGGTGGTAAATCAATCTGTAAAATTCTGTCTAATTTATCCATGATACTCCAAAGATAGACAACTATTTCGGAATAAACTCCGAAAAAGTTCACTTTTATTGAGATTACTTTCGCCATCCACCTCCCATCCACTCATCAATCCCTCCCATCCACTCATCCTATATTGACAGGTGGTACTTGTCTGGATATATTTGTTTTGCATATAAAATTTGATAGCCATGAAAAGAATATTTATCCTATTTGGTGTTTTAGTACTCGGTTTTCAGATATCGGTTTTGGCTCAGGAGCTGGAATATAAGTTTGAAGTAGGGCAGGTATTGGAGTATGAGAGAAAATATACCAGGCCTCAATCAAATAGAGACCCAAATGGATTCGATATTCAAACCTGGAAATATCGATTTGAGGTTCTGGAAATAACTGATCAGGGTTATCGAATGGCCATGAATTATTTGGGATACTACGAGTCAGTATTACAAAAAAGTGGAGTATATATAGGTGGCTCATCATCTCCATATTCCGGAAGTAGGGGAGTGTGGGATCAAATTGAACAAGCAGAAAGGGCGTCGACTATTTTCTTTGAGATTTCAAAGGATGGCCAAATCGATGAAAAAAGTTTTGAGGGACTTCAAGAGTTATATAACCGTAATATGGATTTGGTAAATGAGAATCCTAGTTACAGAACTGGAATTCCATACAATTATTTTAAGAATAAATATACCTGGGAATTTTATGAGCTAGTTATAAGTGATTTTTTTCCAGTGTTGCCAGGAGCCCTGTATAAAGATGAACACATAGTGAGTATTCGATCTGAAGAGGGAATAATGAGAAGTATTAATATCTGGAAAAATAAATTTGATGATCCATATGACAGAATTCTATATCATTTGGAAAGAATATTAATATTTCAAAAATCTTCAACTCAAAATGAGAGAAGTCCCGAAGAGATGTTAATCAATAATGGTCGTGCTTATTGGGCATTAGGGAATCAAATATTTGAAAAAATCACATATAAGGGATTTTCTCTGGGTCATTTGATTTATGAATTAACTCAAAGAATCTCTAATAATAGTTTTGATTCATTTAAACGAAATGCTGGTGAGATAGAAATAATCAACACCAGGAATTATCAAAAAAATGAGAAACTAGTCATTATTCAGGGAATTGTGGAAAATTCAAATGAACACACGATAATCACCCTCAATCCAAGTGCCAGAATAATGGATCATCGCCAAACTTTTGTTTCTAAGAAGGATTCCATTACAATTTCGATCCAATATGAATCCCCTATAGAATCAGGAGTAGTAAAAATTTTCTTTTTTGGCAATGATGAAAACCATGTCATTTATCCGAGTTTGGAGAAGCAAATTCAAATTTTCGCTCAGCCAGGGGATTCAATTCGGTTCTATGTTGATTTGAATAATTTTCAGGAATCACTTCGTTTTAGTGGTCATAGGCCCAATGATCAATATTTCTTAAACAGGCAGTCCAGAGATTATCCCGCACAGTATCCCAATACATCGCTTTCAACGGTCGATGACAATCATAGAAACCTTAATGACTTGAAGAAATCTATTTCTGCAGATATATTCGAATACCTTTCCTTCGAATATAAATACCGACATTTATCTTATCAGTTAAAAGAAATCCAACGTCAGAGAAATCCGAAGATTGAAGCGGAATTTGCAGATACTCTGAAAAGCTTTATGAAATATTTTGGGCAGATTGATAGATATACATCTGATGGGTATAAAGAATTTATTTGCGATTTTCAAAGTTTAGCAATGACATCCTCTCCTGCGCATGTGTGGTGGACTAATCCAGGCAAACAAAGTTTTGAGAGCGCAAGAGTTTATCTAAATGGCTGGGATAGATACTGGTTTCTAGCCCATATTACCGAAAACAGATTACACACTTTTCCAAGACTGGATTACGATGGTTTACTAGACGATTTTCTAAGTATTTATGGTGGCTCTGAATATGCTAATGAACTAATAAGGCTACGGGAAAGATTAGAAAAATCGGGATTTGGTATACCTTTTCCCAAAGCTAAAGTCATTGATATTTACGGCAATAGATACAAAATCAATGAATTCAAAGGGAAAACTACTTGTATATTAAAAATTGGCTACGATAGACATAAAGAACACGTTATGCTTTTAGTGTTGGAAACTGTAAAGGAAGAGCATCCTGATGAAATTAGAATATTGCTGTTAAGTGAGAATTTTGGAGATTCAATATTCGATAATTGGCATCAGGAAATTTATAGTGGAGAAGCTATTTATTGTAATCTCAAGGATCAACCATCTGAATTTGTTGAGTTTATTGAAACCTTGCCTCATCAAATCGTTGGTTTTGACAAGGATGGAAAAATTGCCTCATTTAATTATGCTGAATGGTCAGATTTATTGAATATTATGACTTGGCCTCAATCACCACCCTCTCCCAAAACCATCAACCGAACTATTTTCTGGTATGCTTTTGCCGGGCTGGTGACCTTGGCATTTATCCTATTCATCATTTTACGAGTAAGAAGTAAAAGGCGTGAGGCCAAACTGGCCCTGAATAGAAAAATGGCAGAATTGGAACTAGGGGCTGTCAGATCCAGAATGAATCCGCATTTTCTTTTCAATGCCCTGAGTTCTATCCAAAACCTGGTTAATGGGAATGAAATAGAGAAGGCAAATCTATATCTGGCTGATTTTGGAGATTTGGTAAGAAGTATTCTGAATCAATCATCAAAGAACCAGATATCCTTAACGGAAGAGATCGATACACTGAAAACTTACTTGGATCTCGAACAATTGCGTTTCCCATTTAAATATTCTATTGAAGTGGATGAGAAAATCATTCCTGAGAAAATAGAAATACCGCCACTTTTTATTCAGCCACATGTTGAGAATGCAATTATCCATGGCTTGTCAAAACTGGGACAAGATGGTGAGCTTAGAATCCGGTTTTATTTGAAATATGAAAATCTGATTGTAATGGTGGAGGATAATGGTGAGGGCTTCCAATCGGGAATAATTGAATCAAATGGATTGGGGCAGGGATGGAAGCTGACTAAACAAAGAGTTCAACTATTGAGGGAGCAGTGGGGGAAAAATATTTCGGTTGAAATGATGAAAGTAGAAGGAAAATCCGGAATGAGGGTTAAATTTGTTATTCCTGTGGAAAACAAAGCATAATGAGAATACGCTCACTGGTAATTGATGATGAAGCACCAAACCGTCAAAACCTAAGCCGGTTACTGTCGAAATACTGCCCGGATGTTGAAATTGTTGGGGAAGCTGATGATAAAGTTTCAGGAGTGGAGATAATTTCTGACAAAAAACCCGATTTGGTTTTCCTGGATATCCGTATGCCAGGTGGGGATGCATTTGAGATGCTGGAGCGAATTCCCAAAATTGATTTTGAAATCATCTTTATTACTGCTTATGATGAGTATGCCTTCAAAGCCTTTGAGTTTAATGCCCTGGATTTTCTTTTAAAGCCGGTTAATTTCAAAAAGCTAATATCTGCTGTTGAGAAGGTCAAATCTCAAATCAAAATAAAAAAAGAAAACCTTCACCTTAAAAACCTGGTTGCCAATTTCCAGAGAGATAATGGAGAGCAGCGTATTGCTCTTCCTATGGAGGAGAAAACGGAATTTGTGGCGGTGAAGGATATAATTCGTTGCCAGGCCGACAGTAATTACACTAAGTTCTTCCTGGTAGATGGACGAACAATCCTGGTCTCAAAAACCTTAAAGGATTACGAATCCGCATTGGAAGGATCAAATTTTTATCGTGTACATAATTCCCATCTGGTAAATCTTTCCCAGGTAAAAGCTTATACCAAACGAGACGGAGGATACCTGGAGATGAGCGATGGCAGCATGGTTCCCATTTCAAGAACAAGGAAGGAAGAGGTGCAGAGGATGTTGATGTGATATATAACACGAATATTTACGGTCAACTAGAAAAATTCACGTTTGGCCTTGTTAAACTTTCAGAAAAGGTCATAACTCAAGAGCATCATCAATATAAGTTCTGGCTGAAAATGGAGGTTCCCGATAGAAACTTAGTTCATAATCAATAATCTCTCCCTCTTTTGTTGCTCGCCATGGCATATCTCTATGCGAATAATCACTAATGACAGACGCTGACCAGTCGGAAAATCTTTCAATCACTTGATCAACCACTTCTTCTTCAAATCAAAAATCATAATAACAGAGTATTATTTTCCAAAATTATGCATGAATAGCATCTATATAAATAAGCATGCAGATTTTATCTAAAAATTCCCAAAATGGGAATTAATTATTAACTTTGTAAAGAACACAGTCTTGAAAAGGATTTATTCCAGAGGCACACTGAAACGTTGTTGGCATTTTATTGACATGGAATTAAAAATGAAAATATTGAAGACCGAAGAGGAATATCAAGTAGCCATTGACCGATTTTCTGAATTGTTTGATGCAGCCATTGGGACTCTTGAGGGTGATGAGGCCGAGGTTCTTGCTTTACTTGTAGGTGATTATGAAGATCGTCATTATCCGATAGATCCGCCTGATCCAATAGAGATGATTAAAGTAAGAATGGAAGAAATGAAACTTAAACAAGTTGATCTAGTCAATGCTTTTGGGGGGAAGAACCGGGCTTCAGAAGTTCTAAATAAAAAGAGGAGATTAACTCTGGAGATGATTAGGAAATTGTCGAAACTTCTTAATGTTTCTGTTCAAATGCTGGTTACGGAGTATGAGTTGAAGTAGGTGCAAAACAAGCTAGACCTGCCAGGTTTTGAAATGGCCTGAGGTCTAAATAATCATTCCTTCAAAGTCACAATAACCAAAATTGGGTTGTCATTCTCATCAATTGAATCCACCATTTTATTTAAGGCAATTTTTTTGTCGGGATTTTTGACCTCTCCTTCATAGAAATAACCATTTTCCCGGTAATATGTGAAGGTATTAGCATTGACTAAACTGTATACCTTATTACCGGTAATTCTCCCGGGCCAGAAATTCATCCCGCCATCCAGATCATTGGGGATTTTCTTTTCTACGTAGACCAATTCTTTAGTTTTGCGATTATAAACCAAAGGGTGCATCTGTCTTTCTATATTTCCGGTTATGTAAACGTGAGTAGCAGATTCCCGAAAAGCTGCAATCCAAAAACCGCTGTTGGGAATATCCCTGGGATCTCTCTGTGAAAATGGCGTAGGCTTATTTAGGGTTTTGAAGATCATTCTTGGATAGGGCTCAAATTCAGAAGTTAAGCCGAATACAGTATCATACATCATTGTAAAGTAGCTTATTGTGTCTTGAAAAACATATGGTCCCCGCATCTGAAGGTCCTTGTTTGTGTTAACCAATCCTGTATGAGCAGGCAAATATTTTTTCAGGAATTCACCTTGTTTATTGAACAATCCGAAAGAATATCCTTCAAAATTATTGGTGCCCGGAAATTTGAAAGTTAGCAGGAAATCATCTCCATATTCCATTATGCCCCTGGGGCCTGCCTCGAAGGTAATGGTCCCTAAATGCTCCCCTTCAATTGAAAACTTAAGGAGTCTTTTCCAATTTAGGACATAAAGGGTTTTCTCATCCTTACTAATCTTAACCTGATCAGGATGATTGAATTCCCCTGGTCCTTTTCCTTCTCTGGATATTTGTCGCAAAAACTTGCCATCACTCGTGAACAGAAAGATTTTCTGCTGCATGTAATCATAAATCAGAAGATAGTTTTCTGATAATGACCAATCCATCGTGTATTGGACATAGCTGTCTTTTGATGACTCGAGCTGTATGTATTCTATATCAGTTGCCAGATCACTTAGCATCAGCTCAGTTTCATTATTCAGATCTCTAGTAAAGTCGATATGCTGGATTCCTGGTACTGAGCTTTTATTGTTGCAGGCCCACAGACCCATCAGAATGGCTAATAAAAGAATTGCTTTTCTCAACATGAGCTTAGTTTTTGTTTAGGAATTGCGTACATGGAATTGCTTACCTAAAAGTAAAAAAAATAAGCAAGGGATTATCCTCTATATCCATTTGCTTGATTTTATCCTTAAAACCATCAGGATAATCAAATTCATCATTGTTTAATATCTGATCCACTTTATCGATAGCATAAGCAGGATTTAAAACTGAAACCAACTCTGATTGGTAAGTAGTACATAGGGCACTATATGTTCTTGAGAACAAAACATCATCCTCATTAATCTGAAATAGTTCATTGGTTATATTATTCAGACCAACTGATACTTTGCCATATCTCCCTGGTTTAAGCTCCCTGGTTATGCTGAAATAAAAAATATCTCCAATTTCGAGAAATGGTTCTTCTAAGAATAGTTTTCCAGGAGGATAGGGATAGGAGTTATTTTTCATAAAATTCATTTGCTCACTTGCAGTACATGTATTCGGACCAAAATCGAAGCAATATTTTGGGTAAACTGCATCTTGGCTGATAGAGAACACGGTGTCAAGGTAGGGTGCCGAATATAAATAATGACCCTCAGAGGAACGATATAGCAAACGACTGCCAAGTGACATTAGCCCAGTTGACCATTTGATTGTATCGATAAATTCTCCTGTGTCAAGATTCCCAAGCCGGAAATAGTGATTCTTCCTGTTGACCATTACATAATCCTGATCTCCGAGGAATTGTATATCATTATAGAAATCTTTAAACTTGATGTCGCCAATTAGCTGACCATCAAGGGTGTATTTGCTGACTTTCTTTTGATCTGCTGCAGCAAGGTATATATGCTTATGATCAATGGAGAAGGAAAAACCAACCAATGTGGTATATTCTCCCGGACCTTTACCTGGATTTCCAATATTGTATAGGTGCTTCCCATACTTATCAAATACCAATATGCCTTGTTTTCTGTCGTAGTCCATTATAAAGATCTTGTCTTTGATTTGGTCTATCTGCATAACTCTTCCGAAATAACAGCCGGGTTTTGTTTCGAGAGCAACCAGCCGAATACTTCCTATCATTTCTGATAGTTTCACAGAGGGTGGCATATTTGATTTTCTTAGAGAGATTGTAATGGGTTCACCCGGGATTTTGGTCTCAGGTTCTGATGAGCAAGCAATGAATAGTGGAATAAGGAAAATTATGAGATTTGCTTTCTTGAACATGAGGGTTGTTTATGTTTAGTTATTAATTGAACGATAATTGCGGAGATAATAGTATCAAATGGTAGATCAGAAAAATTCACGTTTGGCCCTGTTAAACTTTCAGAAAAGTCAAGCGGTTTGTCAGCTGAAATTATTTTTAATCCTTTCTTTATTCTCATTTTCCTTATCGCTTTTGTGATACAATTCGACAAAGACAATTTTTTTATCGTCTTCAAAATATGCATAGATGAGTCTTATTCCGGAGTTTACACCTCGTCCTTTTAAACTTTTACATGCAATCTTTTTAATTTTTATTATGCATGTTATTAAACCCAATCCTTCAATTCTGAAACTAAATGGAGGCCGTTCATTGGGTTCCACTAGCAATACTTTTTTTACTACTTCGAGGTCATCGTTTAAACTTCGATATTTCTTGAGCAGCTTTTTAAGATCTTTCTTGAATTCACTTAGCTCAGAAAAGGTCATAGCTCAAGAGGTTCATCAAAATAAGTTCTGGCTGAAAATGGTGGTTCCCGGTAAAAACTTAATTCATAATCAATAATATCTCCTTCTTTTGTTGCACGCCATGGCATATCTCTATGCGAATAATCACTAATGACTGATGCTGACCAGTCGGAAAATCTTTCAATCACTTGATCAACTACCTCTTTCTCTGCTGCATTAAATATTTTAAGGTCTGCTTTTTTAAGTGGGATATAGCGGGTCTGTGGGTAGCCATGGTATTCGGTTATAAATCGCATTATTTGCTTCTTTATAATCATTTCTCCAATGATACTGTCAAATTTTTGAGGAACAGGGCCATAAGGTAGTTTACGATATTCTGAGCCACTAAGATGCTCCTCATAAATTTCATAATAATTGAAATCTGAGAAATACAGCAACTTGTATAAAACCGTTTCCCCTACATTGGGTTTTCCGGCACATTGCTCCAGTATGTACAAAACTACATTGCTGAGCTTTTTAATATTTAGTTGAGGGGTAGAAATCCTTGTGTAGCTTTTCACCCCATCCGGCTCATTTACAAGAGATATTTCTTCTGCTTCATGAGATTCTTTTGCTACGAACTGATCCAGAGAAAAACCCAATACTTTTGAAAGAGTTATTAGTTCTATAGCAGATAAGCTCCTGTTCCCCAACTCAATCTGTGCAAGAGATGATCTTGGGATTTTCAAGAATTGTGCTAATTCCTCCTGGGATAAGCCCTTCTGTTTCCTTTTATCAAGGACTCTTTTGCCAATCTGCTTTTGTGATAATCTTGTGGACATTACTTTACTATTTTTAGCAAAGATAGTCAATGTTGGAAAAAGCAACAAATAGAAGTTGGAAAATGCGACATATAGAGAACGATTAAATAGACCTCAGGTATGTAAATAACCTGACAGGTCTAAGCCACACATCAATTCTTTACCAACCTCTTAGTCATTCTGGCTCCTTCGTCATCGGTGAGGACGAGGAGATATAATCCTGGATTTAAACTGCTCACATCCATTTCTTCTTTGAATCTTCCTTCACTGGAATATGTTTTTGTTGGGAGATCATCAAGAAGGAGACGGCCGGATAGATCGAATATTCTGTAATCGATTGATTTACCCCGACTAAGAATAACATCAATATGAATTAAATCACTTGCCGGATTCGGATAAACGAGTAATTCATCCAGTCCGGGTAATCCTTCGCAGAAACTTGGGAAATACTCACACGAGACCTCTTCTACCTTTTCTCCTTTTGTTGGCACAAAATCCTCAATTATAATCTCATCAACAATACCAGATTCCTTTTTGTAGTAATTGAATTCTTTTCTCATGGGAACACCAATACTGTCTGGCAGACAGGAGAAAAAGCGTTCATTGGGATAGAACCAGAAAATTGTTTTATCAATTTTAGGGATGTTACCTGGGGCTTCAAATTGAATCGGAATGCAGAAATCAAATACATCTTCATAGGATTGATCAATATCTTCCCGGTCAATCGTTGGAGGTAAACTGAGAGAGTATTTGCCCAAGTGATTAGATAATGCATAGAGAAGGGCAGGAGCACCTATTAGTTCAATGGAGTCCCTTAGAATTTTGAATTTTGATAAAGATAGACTGTTGTGTCCAGCTCCTTCGTCACTGAAGAAAAATGAAAGCAAGTCACCTTTATACATATATTTATATTCTACCCTGGTTTCACTGAAAATAAAGCCTAAACATTCCAGTGTTTGCTTGTTAAGCTTAATTGTTTTAATGGGCTCATAATCAACAGGATCGAATTCAACTTCAAAATCATAATTAACTTTGAATCCTCCCTCACTATGAAGGATCGTTTCAGCAAATGTTTTAACGCTATTTTCAACATCATCTTCTCTATTGAACACTTCAATAAGTTTTTCAGATAATTTAAACCAAACTATTATGTCCTCTTTATATATACCACCTAATTTCTTATAACTAAACAGGATGGGTGCCAGATCGTCATTAATTTTTTCGAATTCATCTTTACTTATTGCTTCATTTTGGATGATCTGATTCATCGGTTTTCCATCCACATCTGTAATGACAACAGGGTAGAAGTCATTTTGTGTCTGAGTCTGTTTATTAAACTGATTAACCCAACCACCCTTTCCAAAACCAAATTCGCTACCTCCGGTTTTTCTTTTGCTGCTCCAAAAATTCAAAAGAGATCCATCTGGGAGTTCATTCAAGTAATAGTACCCTTCTTCGTCAAACAAAAAGCCCAGCTTAGTTAGTTGGTTTTTGTCCAATTCAAATAAGGTTCCAATAATAGCAGAATCTTTTGGCTCCAGTTGGGGTAG
>JAUVKA010000267.1 GCA_030592205.1 Bacteroidota bacterium
CATATCACCAAGAGCTCCTGCTCCAAAGTCATACCAGGCTCGCCAGTAAAATGGCAGGTATGCAGGATTGTATGGCCTGTCAGGGGCTGTCCCAAGCCAAAGATCCCAGTCCAATGTATCAGGAACCATAGGCTGATCAGCCGGTCGGTCGATACCCTGAGGCCAAACAGGCCTGTTTGTCCAACTGTGGACCTCTTTGACCTCTCCTATCGCTCCAGACCATATCCATTCTGCCAGTCTGCGGGTTCCGTCACCCGATCTTCCTTGATTACCCATTTGAGTTTCCACATTATAGGTATGGGCTGCTTCTGTTAAGGCCCTCGCTTCATACACATCATGCGTTAATGGTTTCTGCACATAAACATGCTTACCAAGCTTCATTGCAGTCATGGCTGCTACAGCATGGGTGTGATCCGGGGTTGCAACAATTACACCGTCAATTTCTTTATGTTTTTCAAGCATCACCCGAAAATCCTTGTACTGTTTAGCCTTAGGGTACTTCTTAAATTGATCCGCCGCCCTGTTATAATCGACATCACAAAGGGCCACAATATTTTCCGAGGCTACACGGTTGGTATTACCTGACCCCATACCTCCGGCCCCAATAGTAGCAATATTCAGTTTATCGCTAGGTGCAGTATAGCCGGCCCCTCCAAGTACATGACGGGGAACAACCATAACTCCTGCTGTGGCTAGTCCGGTGCGAGTAAGGAAATTTCTTCGGGATACACTTTTATTCATCAGATTAAGTTTAAATTAAAAATGAGTTAGTGATAAGATCTAAATCTATCTAAAACCGATTATCTAAAAATAGATCAGAATTAAGCAATCAATAAAGATATTAAGTTTTAATAGATTCCTAAAATTGGTCATCTTTGTGTCAAATCTGAAAAAATGAGGTATAAAACCTTGACTATATTATTGTTGATGAGTTTCTGGCCGGCCATTGATGGTAGGACGGAGGTTAAATATTTAAGTCCAGGGGCAAAAATAAGCTTGTTAACATGCGGACCGGGCGAGGCAATTTATTCAAAATTCGGTCATAGTGCCCTTTGGGTATTTGACCCTGCCCAAAGAATTGACCGGGTTTACAATTACGGGACCTTTGATTTTTACTCGAATGATTTTTATATTGAATTTGTAAAAGGAACTGCAAAATACCGGCTGTCTGTAACTAACTTCCAGACCTTCTTCGAGGAATATGAGGGAGAGAACAGATCAATTGTTGGACAGGAATTAAACCTGACATCATATGAAAGGCAGGTTCTATTCGATAAATTAGAAGAAAACTATAAGCCTGAGAATAGATATTATTTGTACGATTTTCTTTTTCAGAATTGCTCCTCACTTATACGCGACATTGTTTGGGAAGCAACAGAAGGAAGGTTTACGATCCCTAAAGAATCTGACACCCAGCATAGCTACAGATCAATGATGATACCTTATCTTTCAGTAAATCCATGGTTAATGAACGGTGAGTTTATTTTGCTTGGGCACAAAACTGATCGGAATGCCAATCCATGGGATCAGATGTATCTACCCGATTACATGTTCGACTGGTTTGAAGCTGCCTCAAATTCCGATAGTGAATCCCTTGTCAGTAAAACTCAAACACATTTCCTCCCCCGGCCTGAAAATGAAAAAAAATCAATCCTGACACATCCAATTTTTCTTTTGACCATAGTATTTTTATTTGTTATATACATGACTGTCAGAGAAATCCGGCGGAAAAGAAACATCCGGCTTATTGACTCGACCCTGTTCTTTCTAACAGGACTAATGGGCATTTTCATGGTTTTTATGTGGACCTCCTCCGAACATCTGGTTACCCACCAAAACATTAATCTGGTCTGGGCTTTCCCCTTTCATCTGGTGATAGTATTCCTGGTATGGATTAAGGGGGCGTATCCATTCGTAAGACTTTACGCTAAAGTAATGGCTCCTCTGAGTATAATTTTCCTCTGCTTCTTCTGGATTTTGCCACAAGAGATACCCTCCGTAGCTATTTTTGCCAGTGCAATTATTTCGGTGAGGCTTATCAGGTGGGCTTATTACCCGGGCAATAAAAATTAAGCAGACAGAAATCAGGATTATTCAACAATAACAAGACGGGCTTTTTTGTCGGTTAGTCCTCCACTATCTTTAATCTGCACATTAATGATATAGGTTCCAGTCTCATCGAAAGTCCTCTGAATTATTGGAGATGAGGAGAATTCTGTGTCATAGATATTATTATTATCCCAATCCCACCTGAACTGTAGTTGTTCAATAGTATCCTCCAGGTCTTCAGATATTCTTGCATCGAATGTAAAAAGTGTAGTAGTATCTCCTGACGCAGGTGTAATAGTAAAGTCGGCTTTGGGCTTCGTGTTTGGATTACTTACAACTATATCTCTGGAAAAATAATTTGAGTATTCATCGGTATCAATTACTTCAAGTAGCACCGTATAAGTATTGGCTAAATCAAAAGTACGGTTGATTGTCTTTATTGTCCTGTATTCAGTATCCCATATCCCATCATTTTCAAAATCCCACCGTACCTGTAACAGGCTTATGTCATCCTCCGGATCACTAGACCCACTGGCATCAAAATGAAATGAAGTATTGATAGTACCATGCTCCGGGTCAGCTGTAAAGAAGGCTGTAGGCTTAATATTTGCCGCTTCTACCTTAACAATACGGGTTGTTGAACCGGTCAATCCCTGGGTGTCCTTAACCTCTAACTTGGGATGGTAGGTTCCTTCTTGACGGTAGGCCCAAATTTCAGCCTTACCAGTCGAGAATTTGGTATCCCAAACATCATCTCCTTCAAAATCCCATCTTACTTTTAGCTGGCTCACATTGTCTTCCCGGTCCCAGCTTCCTGAGGCATCAAAGATGAAGACATCAGAAGTCCTTCCTTCCTCTGGAGTAACTGTAAAAACTGGATTTGGTGCCGATGAAGTCTCCTGAACAACAATACTCTTCGGCAAACTGGAAATTGCCCCCTGGGTATCCATCACTTCCATAATAACTATGTAATTTCCAGGAGTTTGATAGATATGAAAGGATTCCTTATTGAGACTGAAGTTCTTATCCCACACCTCATCCCCATCAAAATCCCATCTTACTTGAAGTTGGCTCGTTTCATCCTCAGCATCATGAGAATTCCCGGCATCAAAGGAAAAATTAGTGTCTGTAAAACCTGAGCCTGGATTGATCGAAAACTCCGGAACAGGAGCATTGTTTTCCAACTGACCACTTTCACTCAGTAATTGTCGGGATAAAATTTTCTCAAATAAATCTATAACCGGAATATCACTAAAGAAGGTATTATCCGAATGAAGTATAAAATCAATATCATTTGACAATAAATACTCCCAATCCGGCCAATCAACTGATGTGGACATTTCCAGCTTGTTTTCCAGATTTAGCTCCATGCCTTGTTGACCACAAAAAACAGGTGTAACTTTTGTACTCAAGCTAAGTGATGCAGCCATTGAATTAAGCTTGGCCCATTTCAACACCTCGAAGGACTCATCACCCTGACTATTTTCCGATGAAATATCCCAGGCTTTTTCACTCAGATATTTTGCTCTTACACGAGAAGTTCCATCAAAAGTACATCTCGTTTGAGAAACGCTGTTACCGGTAGAATTTATATCGATTTTGAGCCATTCCTCTATCAAATAATACACAGGGATAGAATCGGCAAAATATGGTCCTAATTGGCGCTTCCGAATTTTCAGACTATCATGTACAACAAAATCACCCTGTACTATCAAATTTATGGATGCAGAAAATCGATACCTTTGATTTAGATTTAAGTCGATCCTATGTGTTCCAACACTATCGCTCCACCACGGCCCAAGATAATATTCATGCATTCCCTGAATCTCATTGAAAACTTGCATACTATCAAGATTTAGAAGACCCCACGTACCTTCCCCGGAATCCCATAATAACTCAAGAGGCTCAAATCTTACTGTATCTGAATTAAGGCTGGCTTTTGGATTAAGGTATTGGAGCAAAATATTCTCGCTATTTCCCAAATCATTCTTCAAAGCCAGGAAATCAAAGAAGGAATTTAGTGGAGTATCAGATAATTCCAGCCTGAGAACATTTCCATTGCTTACAAGTATATCCACACGTCCAAAGATCTGAAATTCTGAATTATAAAAATAAATCAGATCACCTACAATCGGCAAATCCGGCTCTCCATGAAACTCAAAAATATGTTTTTGGTCCAGTAGACCCAGGTAAGAAAAAACTGTAGTATCCAATCTGGAATACTCAGGATTCATCACTGTTTCATAGGGTTCTCCAGCCCCTTCAATTCCAACTGGTTCAATGCGTTCACAGGCATATAGGAGTAATCCCAATAATAAAACTGTTATTAAAGCTATATGTTTAACTGATCTCATCATTCTATAATAAGCTTTACTTTCCTAAGCTCATTCAATTGCAGTGGTTCTTTTAGTGCTATCTCATGACCGATATTACTAAGTGTATCACCATCAGCATAAAAGAAATATATTTGTTCCTGAAGATCTATAAAAAGGACTCTGCCCTTATCGTCTGTCTCATGCCAGGCCTGAACAGGATTCTCAAGCATACTCCACTCATCCAGCTGATCAAAAAGGCCCACAATAACCCCTTGTACCGCTTGTCCTTCAATATCAACCACTGACAACTCTAACTGAGGAAGTGTATCTATTTTCGTACAGGATGACAAGTATATACCACCAAGCATCAAGAAGGATGCGACAATAATAAAAACGGTATATAATCTTCTCACAAACATCATCTTTTAAAATAATTTATCTCCAAATATTCTATAAGTCAGACCAAATTTAGCCTGAAATGCCCGGCTGAAACTCGATGAGCTGCTTTTATAAAACATAGGGTTGAACTGTCCCTGGTAAATACCATATGGTGTGCTTATATCAAGATCTTTCTCAAGCGGAACCAATCCATATCTATATCCAGCATAAGCAAAAATACTGATTCCAGGAGTCAAAGCAAACCGAACACCAGCCTCGGCTGTCAGACCCAAATCGATACCAGAAATAATTTCATACCTGAATGGGTCAGATATTACACCATATAATCTCTGTCCGCTATGCGAATTAGTTGCGGATGTTTCAATCTTCTCAAAAATGCGGTATCCTATGAATCCACCCAGATGAGCCTCTAATAATAATTTTTGCATGGGTTTATATTGATAAATCCCATAAAGAGGAAGCTCCAGATAATATAATTTTCCTGACCATTCTATATCTTCCAAGTGTGGGTCATGTCCGGCCAGCGGATCAAATTTATCCAAATTAAGTTGATGCTTATTTAGTGATAGCTCCAAACCAGCTCCAATGCCCCAGGAGGAATTAATCATATATTGATAACTCAATCCGGCTCTCCATGATATTTCCCATGGTAGGTCAAATCGTGTATCATCCAAAAGATTTTGGTTTGAAATTCTTGAAAATGCAGGCGACAATGAGAATATTATATCATGATCATGTTCCACTACAGGTTTGATACCGTGTATCAGTAAATTCCTGATTTGGCCATCTTCCAAATCAAATCCAATCATGAAAATAACCTTGCTCGTTTGCTGATAGATCTGTCCCCTCAGAATGCCTTCGACAGTTTTTTTCACCCTTACTTCAACAACCATCCTGTTTTCTAAATCATCAGGAATGCTTCCGATTTTCATATTATCAAGATCCATTCTCGTCAGTAGTCCCTCCGGAAACGAATTCTTGATTTCCCTACTATAATCTCTTATTGAAACCATTTCCAACTCAGACCTTGTGTTCAGATCATTAAACACCATTATTCGAGGATTTTGAAAAAGCTGTATAAATGGCCTTGCGAGATCAATTCGGCCATCCGGCCTGATTTCTCCGGCCAGATATATATACTTCTCCAACAGGCTCCTTGCAGAATTTTCTAATTCAACTGTGTTTAGTTGATTTTGTGCAAATGAAAGTAATGGC
>JAUVKA010000043.1 GCA_030592205.1 Bacteroidota bacterium
AAGACCCCGAAAGCGTATTCAATATTTTGGAAGAAATCAGAGATAAGTGGGGAAATCAACCGCTAATTTCAGTCCCATCAAAGGAGGAGAAATAACGCTTCCCCAAAATTCTTACGGGGATAACAGAAGCTAGAAAACCTATAAACATTACCATCAGACCTACCAGAACAAAATCCATGGCCTGCATGCTAACTGGGTAAGTATCTGTTACATAGGAGCCAGAAGACGGAAACCTGATAAACCCGAAGGTAATTTGCAACCAGCACAAGAAACTACCAAGAACCAATCCTGAAACAATTCCTATAACAGTCATCATTAATCCTTCAGTAAGGAATATCCGCCTGATTCGTTTTGCTTGAGCCCCCATACTTTGAAGGATATGCATGTCTTTCTTCTTTTCTAAAAGCAAAAGAGTTAAAGAAGAGACTGTATTGAATGAGGCGATAATCAAAATGAATCCCAGAATCAGAAAAATGGCCCACTTTTCTGAAGCCATGACCTTATAAAAATAGGCGTGTTGTTCATAGCGATCCTTAACCTGGAATTTCGGTCCAAGTGATTCTTGCAGTTCCGTTTTCACATAGTTAATGGACTGGCCCTCTGCAACGCGAATCTCAATAGCACTTACTTCATCGTTTAAACCAAGAAGGTCGCGACAAAAAGCAATGGGAATGATCAGAAACTTGCTGTCATACTCCTGCTGAACAGCAAAAATGCCAGAAGGAAATAACATTTTACGATTAAACGCATTTAAGGGATTAATGATGTTTGATTTGGTTCTTCTTGGCACATAAATATACAAAGGATTGATGAAGTTAAGTCCAACTCCCAGGCGGTATGCAAGCTCAGAACCTATAATTCCCAAAGGTCGATTATCTTCCTCTAAGTTAAATTCACCATCCACTAATACACTATCTATCCTGCTCAGAATCTGGAAATTATCATCAACACCCTTTAGAGTGGCTGGGGTCTGGCTATCCCTGTATTTGAGCAGTGCATTTTCCTCCAGCACCTCACACCAGACTGCCACTGAGGGGTCTTTTTGAGCATCTTGCAGGGCAGGATTATTCGTGGAAAAGGTTTTTCCTTCCGTCAGGGAGATTTTTAAATCAGGATCAAAAGAGCTGAACATGGATTTTATCAATCCATCAATGCCATTGAAAATCGACAAAACAATGATCAAGGCCATCGTTCCTATACTAAGCCCAAGCAGAGAAATCCAGGAGATCACATTAATAATATTTCGTGATTTTCTGGAGAAAAGATACCTTTTTGCGATGAAAACGGGCAGATTCATTATTTCAGCAAGTCATCAATTCGTTCTGAATAATCGAGGGAATCGTCGATATAAAAGCGTAATTCCGGTATAATCCGCAATTGTTTTCCCACCAGTTTTCCTAAATCGTATCTAAGTGATACCGTAGCTTTCTCGATCCGGTCGATAACATCCTGGCACTGAGCTGAAGGGAAGACACTCAAATATATCTTGGCCATCCCCATATCGGGAGTGATACGAACCACAGTAACCGATATAATCACACCTTTCCCAAACTGCCTGCTGCGGGATCTCAAAAGTTCAGCCATGTCTTTCTGTATCAGTCGGGCTACTTTCTGCTGTCGGGTACTGTCCATTGTAATTGAAATAAGTTACTATAATTTAACTTCAAAATTAGATAAATATTTGAAACAGGGGAACAAATAAAGGCTTAAGGCGTGAGGCGTAAGGCTTGAGTAAAAGTATGAGGAATAAGTTCATAAGTTAAAAATTGAAGAAATAATTCATAACTCATAATTCATAATTAAGCATTTACCATTAACCATTCAATTAGCTATCTTTGCGCGAAATAGGAAAATCAATCCAACTCATGAAACAAACGGTATTAAGTGGCATTCGTTCAACAGGAAATCTACACCTGGGGAATTATTTCGGAGCTATCCGGAATTTTGTCAGAATGCAGCATGAATATAATTGCTACTTTTTTGTGGCAGACCTTCACAGTCTGACTACACATCCACATCCTGATAACCTGCACGGAAATGTGCGTAAAGTAATCTCTGAATACCTGGCCTGCGGGATTGATCCTGATGTTGCTACACTGTATGTGCAGAGCGATGTACCAGAGATTTCCGAGCTGTATCTTTTGATGAACATGAATGCCTATGTTGGTGAATTGGAAAGGACCACAACTTTCAAGGACAAAATACGGAAACAACCGGAAAATGTGAATGCCGGACTTCTAACATACCCTGTGTTGATGGCTACCGACATCATTATACACAAGGCAAACAAAGTACCGGTAGGAAAAGACCAGGAGCAGAACCTGGAAATGGCAAGAAAATTTGCACGGCGCTTTAACCGTATCTACGAAGTCGACTATTTCCCTGAGCCTGAGGCTTTCAGTTTCACTGGTGAACTAATAAAGATCCCTGGTCTGGATGGCTCGGGAAAAATGGGTAAATCAGAAGGTAATGCTATCAACCTGGTAGATGATCCAAAAATTATCAGGAAAAAAGTAATGCGGGCAGTTACCGATGCCGGTCCTACCGAACTAAACCAGGCACCTACTGAGCCCATCCAGAACCTGTTCTCCCTAATGGAAGTTGTAAGTGAAACTGATACGCTCAATTTTTTCAAAGAAAAATATGCCGCCTGCGAGATCAGGTATGGCGACTTGAAAAATCAGCTTGCCGAGGACATTATTAAATTCACGACTCCTATTCGTGACCGGATTCTTACGATCCATGATGATGATGCCTACTTGAAAAAAGTAACAAAGCAGGGAGCAGAAAAAGCACGTGAAAGTGCTTCACGCACACTTAGAGAGGTCCGTGAGATTATTGGTTTCAGATCGTTTTAAGCTATTCCGGATATTTGTGGGGATAGTCGAGATTGTAATGCAAGCCCCGGCTTTCCCTTCTTTCCTGTGCCTGACGAATAATCAGGTAAGCCACGTTTATGGCATTTCTCAATTCACATAACTTAACTGAAACAGTAGAACGATTGTACAGGTTTTCTGTTTCTCTATAAAGGATCTCGAGCCTGTCCAGGGCTCTTTTCAGCCTTAAGTTGGATCGGACAATTCCCACATAGTTCGACATGATTTGCTGAAGCTCTTTGGTCGACTGTGTTATGAGAATCATTTCTTCCGGTAATGATGTACCTTCATCATTCCAGTCGGGAATACCAGTTTTAAATTCCGATTCAGCCAAGCTAAAACTGGCATGCCTGGCCGCGCGGTGAGCAAAAACAACAGCCTCCAGCAAACTATTAGAAGCCAGGCGATTAGCTCCGTGCAAGCCAGTACAGGCAACCTCACCGGCTGCATACAAGTTAAGTATACTGGTAAGTCCGTTTGCATCGGTGCTAACTCCTCCGCAAATATAGTGGGCTGACGGTATCACCGGGATAAAATCTTTTGTAATATCAATGCCTACCGATAAACACTTCTTGTTGATATTTGGGAAATGTTTTTTTAATCCCTCAGGTTCCAGGTGTGTGCAGTCGAGGCAGACAAAATCATCACCCCTGGTTTTTAATTCGGCATCTATTGCACGAGCAACAATATCTCGTGGAGCAAGAGAGCCCCGACGGTCATATTTATGCATAAATTCTTTTCCATCTATTGTCTTCAGGATCGCTCCGTATCCACGAATGGCTTCAGTTATAAGATAAGAAGGTCTGACTCCTGGATGATACAAGCCTGTAGGATGAAACTGCACAAATTCAGTCTGTTCAACGTAAGCTTTAGCCCGGTAGGCCATTGCTATCCCATCGCCGGTAGCAATAGAAGGATTTGTAGTGGTCTGATAAATATATCCGTTTCCTCCAGTGGCAAGTAATGTCTTTTTAGCTAGTATGGTATGAATAGAGTTAGTCTTGCGATGCAGGACATAAACACCATAGCACTCAATATCACGCTTTCCCCGAAAAACTGGTCGGCCCAACTGATGTTGAGTGATGAGATCAAGAGCAAAACACTGTTCAAGAACCTCAATGTCAGGATTTTCTCTCACCAGTTTACTTAAAGCTCGCATGATTTCGGTACCGGTATTATCTTGATGGTGAAGGATACGATTTTCGGTATGCCCCCCTTCCTTGTTCAGATCATATTGTCCGTTTTGCAGCTTATCAAAATTAATACCCCAGTTGATCAGTGCTTTGATCTGTACGGAAGCCTCTTCAACAACCATATTCACCACATCTATATCGCAAAGGCCGTCTCCAGCCTCAATAGTATCCTCCACATGCTTTTCTATATTATCGGGCTCATAGGTTACCGAAGCAATACCTCCTTGTGCATACCGGGTATTGGTTTCTTCCAGTTCAGCCTTAGTAATAAGGATCACCTTTCCGTATTCAGCAACCTGTAGAGCAAAACTGAGACCGGCAAGACCGCTTCCTAAAACTAAAAAATCACAGTTCTTATTCATTCCTTTCAGTTTTACCTGCAAAGCTAACCAAAAGCTGAAAGAATATGAATTGCAAACAAAATCCTTATTTTTGCTCGCCAAAAGATAAAACAACTCAATATGGCTCAGGAAGATATTTTCAAGAAACTTATTTCCCATTGTAAAGAATATGGTTATGTTTTTCAATCGTCGGAAGTTTACGACGGACTCGCCGCAGTATATGATTACGGTCAATACGGTGTAGAACTGAAAAATAACATTAAAAAATACTGGTGGGATTCCATGGTTCTGCTGCATGAAAATGTTGTTGGTTTGGATTCTGCTATTTTTATGCACCCAACCGTTTGGAAAGCTTCAGGCCATGTTGATGCATTTAGTGATCCGCTGATCGACAACAAGGACTCAAAGAAACGTTATCGGGCAGATGTGCTGATTGAAGATCAGCGCGCAAAATTCGAAGCTAAAATTGACAAAGAGATTGGGAAAGCGCGAAAACGCTTCGGCGACAGTTTCGATGAGCAGCAATTCAGGGAAACCAACCAACGGGTGCTAGCAAATCAGGTCAAAATCAATGAGTTGACAGAGCGTTTCACTAAGGCCCTAAATGATGATGACCTGGTGGAGATAAAACAGATTATAATTGATTATGAGATTAGCTGTCCTGTTTCCGGTACACGCAATTGGACTGATGTTCGTCAGTTTAATCTTATGTTTTCAACAGAGATAGGATCAACAGCCGAGGGAGCAAGTACTATTTATCTTCGCCCGGAAACTGCCCAGGGGATTTTCGTTAATTACCTTAATGTTCAGAAAACCGGCCGCATGCGCCTGCCTTTTGGGATAGCACAAACAGGGAAAGCATTCAGGAATGAAATTGTTGCCCGGCAGTTTATTTTCCGGATGCGTGAGTTTGAACAGATGGAGATGCAATTTTTTGTTCGCCCGGGTGAGGAAATGAAATGGTTTGAATTCTGGAAAGACCTTCGGATGAAATGGCACCAGTCGCTCAATTTTGGTGCAGAAAATTATAAGTTTCACAACCATGAGAAGCTTGCTCACTATGCTAATGCTGCCACAGATATTGAATTCCGGTTTCCTTTCGGATTTAGGGAGGTGGAGGGTATCCATTCACGTACCGATTTTGATCTGAAGCAACACGAAAAATTCTCCGGTCGGAAAATCCAGTATTTCGACCCTGAACTTAATGAGTCCTACACCCCTTATGTTATTGAAACCTCTATCGGCTTGGATCGCATGTTTTTGCAGGTTATCTCAGCATCTTTCGATGAGGAGGAAATCCCGAAAGAAAATGGCACGAAAGATATCCGTACGGTCCTTCGTCTCCCGGCTTTTTTGGCTCCGGTGAAAATGGCGGTTTTTCCACTAGTGAAAAAAGATGGCTTACCAGATATTGCACGAAGCATTATTAATGAGCTCAAATTCGACTTCTATTGCCAGTATGATGAGAAGGATTCTATCGGCAAGCGCTATCGCCGACACGATGCAATAGGAACCCCCTTCTGCGTTACAGTGGACCATCAAACCACGGAAGATCAAACGGTTACTATTCGTGAACGCGACAGCATGAAGCAAGAGAGGGTGAAGATTGAAGAATTAAGAAGCATTATCAGAGAAAAGGTTAATTTTAAAAATAAATTGAAGGATTTAGATTTTTAGTGTAATTCTTAGCACCATTTAATTTGTGGCCTGGCAAAAGATTATCAGCATAGCGAGATACTACCAGCGGGCTTTACTAACAATTATCAATAGTCTATCATGAAATATCTCCGATCCCAACTTCCCGAACTGATGATGGTGGCCATAATGGCTGCTGTTGCACTGATTTATATGAGTCCTGTTTTTGAAGGCAAAATCCTTCCTCAGGGAGATGTGATGCATGCCCAGGATCAGATAGTAGATGTTCAGGAATATCAGGAAGAAACAGGCGATTACCCGGGCTGGACCAATTCGGCTTTCAGTGGTATGCCCACCTATCAATTGAAGAGTCCCCCATCAAAAAATATTTTCCATTATCTATTCCGCATTTTCAAGCTCTTTCTTCCCGGATACACAGTAGCAATCGTTTTTGTTGCCCTGCTTGGTTTTTACTTTTTGCTTCGTACCATGAAGCTCAACCGCTGGCTGGCCCTTGCCGGGGCCCTGGCTTTCGGACTGAGCTCTCACCACCTGCAATTAATTGGTGCAGGGCATGTTAACAAGATTTATGCAGTTGCTTTTATGGCTCCGGTTATTGCTGGAATGCTGATGGTATTTAAACGGAAATACATCACCGGAGGCTTGCTCACTGCAATAGGGCTTGGTATTCAAATCTCAATAAATCATGTTCAGGTAACATATTATCTGGGAATCATGGTAATCGTGTACTTACTGATCGAGCTGATATATGCTATTAGGGAAAAATATTTCGACCATTTTATTAAATCAAGCCTGATTCTTTTTGCAGCATTAATTCTAGCTGTTCTACCCAACATGACCATGCTGCTCACCACTTATGAGTACACCCAGGAAACCACCAGGGGAAAAACAGCTATAGCTGGCGATGATGGGAAAAGTGAAAGCGGATTAACTATTGATTACATGACCGATTGGAGCTATGGAGTAGGAGAAACTCTTAACCTATTCATTCCAAATATATATGGAGGAAACGGAGCTACAAATGTGGGCACAAACTCAGAAACATATAGGGTCATGCGAAACCGGGGGGAACAGGTCGCACGACAGATGGCAGAAGCAGCGCCTACTTACTGGGGTTCACAGCCCTTTACGGGAGGGCCCCATTATGTTGGAGCAATCATAATATTTCTTGCCATTTTAGGTTTACTGTTGGTCCGTGGACCGAAAAAATGGTGGCTTTTGATTGTAATCACTCTTTCTTTCATGCTGGCATGGGGACGGAATTTCATGCCCCTGACCGAGTTCTTTGCTAACAACGTACCTCTGTACAACAAGTTCAGGGATATGACCAATGTTCTGATCATCGCCCAGTTTGCCTTACCATTCATTGGATTTCTAGGCCTTCGTTGCTGGTTTTATAATGAAAAAATAGATGCCGCCGAAAAACTTAAAAAGCTATACCTGGCAACTGGTATTGCTGGAGGGTTGGCTCTGGTATTTGTAATAATGCCTGCCATGTTCTTATCATTTTCAGGAACTCAGGCTCAGGATGCATATATTCAATCAAGGGGTTTTGACCTTGATGCTCTGCGTTTAGACAGGATTACACTGGCCAGGAAAGATGCCTTCCGCACCTTAGTTTTTGTTTTGATGGGTTCTGGCTTGCTATGGTTCAGCATCAAATCGAAGGTGAAACCTGTTTACCTTTATGCCGGGCTGGCCCTCCTGATCCTTGTTGATCTCTGGTCTGTTGACAGGCGTTACCTTAACACTGATAACTTTATCAGTCCTCGTCAGCTTAAACAAAGCACGGTGGCTACCCCTGCCGATCAATTAATTCAGCAGGACAAAGATATCAGTTACAGAGTTCTTGATATGAGTAGTCAAAACCCATTCAAGTTATCTCGTCCATCCCGATTTCATCAGTCCTTAGGTGGTTATCATGGAGCCAAGCTTGGGCGTTATCAGAATTTGATTGATAATACCCTGATTCCGGAATGGACACAATTAACCAATGCCTTTGGCCCTGGGGCAACATTACAAAGTGTAACTGATTCTATGTCGGCAATGTCGACCTACAATATGCTAAATACCAGGTATATCATCATGGATTTACAACAAGCACCTCTAAGAAACCCTTATGCTTTTGGAAATGCATGGTTTGCCGGCGACGTTCATCAAGTTGTTACTGCTGCAGAGGAATTAGAAGCCTTAGGTCGGTACAACCTTAGATTCACAACAGTTGTTAATGAGGAATTTTCATCCCAGATCCAAAACCTACAATTGGGTTTCCCTGTTGCCTCTTCTGAAAATATCGAACTGATAGAGCTGGAACCTAATTATCTGAAGTATTCAGCACATGCTGAACAAGATCGCTTAGCAGTTTTTTCGGAAATCTGGTACCCACACGGCTGGAAAGCCTTTATTGATGGTGAACCTCAGAATTATTTCCGTGCCAATTATTTGCTGCGTGCCTTGGTAGTTCCTGCAGGAGACCATGAGATTGAGTTCAGATTTGTTCCTGCTTCGCTTAAAACAGGACAACTGATTGCCCTTATTAGCAGTATTCTTGTTTTACTCCTTATTCTTGGTTGGATCTATTTACAGAGACCGGGTCGCAAAGAAGAAAAGCAATAAAAACTAAGTTTCCGGTTTACAGATCTTTGACGCATCTTACAGCTAAGCCCGATTTTTTGAGGTCTGTAAATCGGCCTACGCCATCCCTGTTGTGATATAGATATCGCCTCCAGGCATTATTGTCATCTGACTCATTTGCTGTCCAAAAATGAGCAAAGCCAAATATCCCAAGGAAGCTTCCTGAAGTAGTGCGGTTTCCTGCCGGCAGAGCTGAAAAGCTGCTTGAGTTATTACCATTCCCTTCATTTTCCCAGCCAGAGTCAAACTTCATCTTAATTCCAACAGCTGCTGTACTGCGCCAACTTACTGAATCAAGTTCAATTGGATCCATTCCCAAACCTACTTCCAGGGTTTTCCATTCATCATCAGAGGGTAGATGCCAGCCGGGAGGACAGACATCTTTTCCATTTCCATGATCCTTAGCCATAGCAGTTTCCCAGTCGTAAAGGCAGCCATACATTTTATAATTATCGCTTGACTTTGCCACATCAGTAACACTTCCTGAATAGCCATACACCCATATTCCGCCTTGTTCCCATTGCGGAGAAACATGTGGAATATAGGCCAGATTTTCTGCCATCCACGTTTGACTTTTTATCTTAACCGCCTCATATTGACGATTATCCCGACTGTCGGTAAAAAGAAATGGTTCTTTGATAGGGACATTAAAAACCATATCCTCAGAATAAACATAAAGCTGGGTTTCCATTTTAATATTACCAGCCTCATCCTTCACAATTAATGACCTGGCGCCCTGAGGCACATTTTGGATCTCATAAAATCCAGCACCATCGGAAAGGGATTTCAGATTACTTTCAGATTTATCAGGATTTAAAATTATTACCTCCATCCATGGCTTAGCCTCACCGGAAATATTACCCTTACATTGCCCCTGTATAGTGCTGGTAAACTCTGCAGATGAAATATGGATATCGGCTTCATTCAGCCCCTCAAAAATCTGAATATCCACACTTCCTATAGCAAAACCCTCTTTTGTGCCAGACAGGGTTTGCCGTCCACCTTTCACACCATATATGATATATGCCCCGTCAATATTGGTAGTATCCTGTTTGTTGTCGATGCTAACAATTGCCTCGTGGATGGGTATCTTGCAGCCGGCAAAATAGGCAAAGCCTGAAAGGTTACCATATTTAGGTGCCCCCACTAAAATTTTAATTATGCTGCTTACAGATTCCTTCCCATCTGATACAGTGATACTAATATCATACTCTTTGTCGGTGTCAGATTCCGGGCCGGTCCAGGTAGTTTCATTTTTGTCAGGATGATCGAAACTCCCTTCTGCAGCTTCCCAAAGAAAACTTATTGGATCCAGGTTCGGGTCGCTGGCTTCAACAGTTAACACAAAGGAAGTAGTAAAATTACCCGGAGTACGGGTAAATGTGGTATTGATTATGTGAGGAGGATAATTTTTCTCACAGGATAGCAGCAATATGCTAACAACAAGAAAACTGACTATCATCACCCATTTATTGGTCCTGGAACGCATAAGAATTGAAAATTTGTGTTGATAAATATATTATTCTCCGTCGTGGAAATTTCCCCTCGAATCAGCAAAGTTCAAGTGCTTAGTGTACTTTCCCAATGAAATAGAATCCAGCTCTTCCCGCCGGAGTGCCTTACCAAAAATGGTAAGTTTATACTGACTGGCAAAAAGGCCCACCCCACCATTTTTGATATTATTGAAATCTGGTTTATACATAAATTTCGAATCCGGATCATCCACAGTTCGTGCCACCACCAGATTAGAATCTGGAATCTGTATCATAAAATCAACCCCTGTGGCAATTCGCCTTACGTTTGGCAATTCAGGTATTTCACGTTGAATAAAGCGCAAAAGGAAATCATCTCCGAAAAAATCCTGCTGTTCGAAATTATCGTCAAGAGTACCAAAAGACTCATAATCATGATAATACTCGATGTATTTATTGGTGGTATCATTGGGCCCCATCTCAATAAACAAAAAGCGGGTTAACTGCTTATGCTGGTTAGGCGTTAGATCTGTGAAATAATCAATATCTTCAGCATGATACCAGCTATACCTGGTTTTTCTTTCCTCACTTTTGAAAGCATCGTAAATATTCAATGAACCCAGAGGTTGAATCCTTGATGTGACTCTTTTATCCTCTTTAGGGAAATATATGCTAAGTTCGTAATCGAAAACTGCATAAATAGGTTCTAATGTTTTAAATAAGTAGTGCCCCTCCGAGGAAAAATTTCCACTGTCCTTACTCAATTCATTGGTAGGATACAACTGAATTGGATTCTCCATCATTGCCCCGTCAAGTGTATCAAAGTGGGTTAAATACACCTCTATTTCATCAGGCTTGTAATACAGCGAGTCAGAGACTGATGTAAAGTTGTAGGCATTTTCATTGGCGATAAAACTTCGCTGAACTCGTACATATTGTGCACTGTCTTTAGGATTTAGAACGCACACTACATAAGGCGTAGATCCAGAGGGTGAAGTTGGATCGAATTCGCTATCGCATGCAGCAAAAACCATCAGGCCAACCAGCGCCAGAACAGAAAGGCGGGAACGAAACATAGCAGAAATTTGTTAGTTATTGAGCCAAATATACTGCTTTATTGCTAACACAGGCCTCGAAATAAACGATTATGTAATTCAGAGCTATGTTTTCATTGAAAAAAACTAAACTGATTTAACTAAACTTTTGTAGAAAAGTTATGCAAAGCTGTTTTGTGGTCAAATTGATGAATCATAGAAAATCTCCTAAATTTACAGTTCCTTTAGAGTAATTATTTTGATTTTTTGAACTTAAATCTTCCTCCAATGAAAAAGTGCTTAACTGGAATTATTTTGCTTGCACTGGGATTCACTGTATCTGCACAAGTGCTTCCATATTCTGTTGGCAGCTGGAATTCTGACTCTCTCGGCAATCATCGGGCAGTAATTCGTGTGGGCCTTAAGGTTGAGGCAGTGCAATGCAGCATTCCATGGCGAAGAAAAGACTTGAATCCAGATCAAAAGGAAATTATTGTCATTTCAGCCAGTTCCGGAAAGCGCATCACCAACCTGCTATGTTTCAATTTGAAAAGGGAAAAGGGAGAATTTATTTTCGAACCTGTTGACGGTAAAGGAGATTACTACTTTTATTATCTTCCATACAGAACCAGCGGAAGCAGAAATTATCCTACTGTCAAATACCGTTATCCTGTGGATTTGGCCGAAAAAATCTGGAAGGAAAAAAGCTTGGCAGCAACAAACCTTCCTGAAGCAATCGCTATAGAAATGCAATCGATCAGTTCTCTGCATTCTTTTTACCCTATGGAAGTAATTGCTACTGCTTCTGAAAAGAAAGAATTTTTACAACTGCATCAGGATAAGAACTTTATCCTCTTTCCTGAAGACAGATATCATCCGATCAGAATGTGGGATGATTTACCATACAGGTGGGTATCAGAGGATTTGAAAGCCGTATTATCTGATAAGGTTCAACAAGGAGAGTATTATGCATTTCAGATCGGACTATTTGCCAGTCAGAATGATATAAGGGATATTGAAATTTCCTTTTCCGACATGTTTTCAGCCGAGGGGCAAAAAATTTCAGCCAAGGCATTTTCCTGTTTTCAAAAAGGTGGCCGCGACTGGACCGGCGAGCCATTACTAAAAAAAGTACCCATCGAAAAGGGCAAAATACAGCCCCTTTGGATGGGACTGATGATTCCTGAAAATACTGTTCCTGGCAAATACTGGGCCTCTATTGATATCAAGCCAGATGGATTGGAAAAACAATCAATTTCTTTGATTTTGGATGTGCAGGAAGGTGTAATTCCAGATCATGGCGATAATAATCCGGAAAGGCACAGCCGTTTGCGATGGCTGGATTCTCAGATAGCTGCTGATAATGGTGTTATTACACCTTATACTCCTCTTTCAGTAAAAGGAAACTCAATCAGCATACTGGGACGTGAATTGGTGTTGAATTCTACAGGTTTACCCGAGCAAATTAATGGAAGTTTTACTCAGGAGATGACGGGAATAGGAAGCGAACAACGACAATTACTAGCCAGTCCTATGTATTTTGAAGTCAGTATCGCTGGCGAAGAAAGTATTCAACCCTGGGGAAATAACCTGACAATGGGAATAATCAGTGAGGGACTGGTTAGCTGGACCGCCAATTCTGAAACAAAAGATCTGAAATTCCTTGTTAAGGGACAGCTTGAATTTGACGGATTCTTAGCTTATAAGACTCAGGTAATTGCGAAAAATTCAATAAATCTGGATGATATCAGCTTTGTTGTTCCCCTGGAGTCAGGAATAGGTAAATACATGTTGGGTTTGGGTCGTAAAGGTGGATTTGCCCCTGATGAATTTCACTGGAAATGGGATTCTTATTTCAATAATGATGGCCCTTGGATAGGAGATATTAATCTTGGCCTGCAAACAAGTTTCAGGGATGAGAATTATGAGCGCCCATTAAATACTAATTTCTATCATGAAAAACCCCTGAAAATGCCTCCCTCATGGTCAAATGATGGAAAAGGCGGCATCAATTTAAAGAGGGAGAAAAATTCATACTCAGTAATAGCATATTCTGGAAGTCGACAATTGGAAAAGGGGGATACCTTGAATTTCAATATGCAGTTTCTGATCACTCCTTTCCGCCCCCTAAACACCAAAAGTCATTGGCAAACACGTTATTACCACAAATATGAGCCTATTGACAGCATACTTGAGTATGGAGGTAACACAATTAATGTTCACCATGCAAATGAGATGAACCCCTTCATCAATTATCCTTTTATGACTCCTGAAATCATGAAAGATTATATTGATGAAGCTCATAGTAAAGATGCTAAGGTTAAGATCTATTATACGGTTAGGGAATTATCTAACATCTGTCCTGAAATATGGGCCTTGAAATCCCTGGGAGATGAAATTCTTTCTTATGGTCCAGGAGGTGGCTATAGCTGGCTTCAGGAACACCTGGATGGGAATTACATTGCCGCCTGGTTTGTACCAAATATTAAAGATGCAGCTATTATCAATTCTGGGGTTTCCAGATGGCATAATTATTACCTCGAAGGATTAAACTGGTTGGTGAAAAATGTTGGGATTGATGGTATATACATTGATGATGTAGCCTTTGATCGTTCTATTATGAAACGTGTGCGCAAAATCCTGCAAAGAGGAAACCCCGGGGCACTTATCGACTTACATTCCGCAAATCAATTTAACCAAAGAGATGGATATGCCAACTCGGCTAATCTATATCTGGAGCACTTTGCCTACATCGATCGGCTATGGTTTGGAGAGTATTTCGATTATAATGCAAACCCCGAATACTGGTTAACCGAGGTTAGTGGAATTCCCTTTGGCCTGATGGGTGAAATGTTGCAGGACGGAGGAAATCGCTGGAGAGGAATGATTTATGGGATGACCCCGAGGGCACCATGGTCGGGCGATCCCAGCCCTGTTTGGGGAGTCTGGGATGATTTCGGCATTGAAGAAAGCGAAATGATCGGCTATTGGTTTGATGATTGTCCGGTTAAAACAGGCAGACCGGATGTGCTGGCTACCGTGTATAAAAAGAAAGACAAGGTACTAATCGCTTTAGCTTCCTGGGCAAATGGACCGGCAAGAATAGAATTGAATATCGATTGGGAATCCCTGGGAATGGATCCGGAACAGGTAAAAATGATTGCTCCGGCAGTTGAAAAATACCAGGAAAAAACAGTGTTTATCCCCGGAGAATCTTTCCAGATTCCGATGGGGAAGGGGTATTTGATAATCATCGAATA
>JAUVKA010000195.1 GCA_030592205.1 Bacteroidota bacterium
AATAAAATTAAGGTATTATTTTACATTTAATTGTCAGTCTGGTATTATTGGTGCCATTGTTATGTGTTGAATTACTGATATTCTCTGATTTTGATTTTATTCAATTCGGGAGTTTGAGACTCCCGAACTTAAGTTGATAATAGCCTTATATAGATCACATTAGAAAAACCATCGCTACACTAGTCCAATGATTTAGGCAAATTCGCTAAGCTTTCATTTAAGGAGCCAGTGGTAGTCTGCTGTTATTAGGTCCAACGCTCTGAACCAATAATAGAATGCTGATTTATCGGGCTGTTTCTTAAGCCGGTATATATAATTCATATTCCTTAATTGTATATCAAGGGAATTAATATCTTCACCTGAGTAGTACTTGATAGGATTAAGGTCACCAAATAATAGTTTTGATGCCACGTAAGCTACCTTGGAAGAAGCCAGTACTGCATCGTCAATGCGGAAATTGCCGGACATTAAATACCCAGAACCAAAAGCTTTAATACCATCCTGTAATAGCTTGAAATCCCTTTTGTCCTGGATATCAACATTGGAATTCTTTTTGGTGATAATCAGGCATGTCTCGATAATATCGTGAAGAACCTCTGCTGGAATTAGCGCTCTCCCTCTATTTTTATTTTTCTCATAATGAATCTCTTGCTTAACATGGGCTTGAAAGCTTCTGGAGACAGTTTCAAATCTTGATATTTTATCAAAAAGACGGCTCAGGTCAAAAAGCTGCTTGATAATCTCCATGGAGAATGATTCCTCTCGTTTGAAATAGGGAATGCCAATTGTGTTTGGGGCGAATGCTGTTAATTTATCACCAACAATAGAATCGACTGAAGGAGTTTTCACCATGATGGTGCTATCAGTTTCAATCCATTTGGTTTGTACTGCAGTCTCAACATGCTCGGGGTAGATACTATCTTCTACTAGTATGTCAAGTAGTATTTTCCCCGGGGCTTTGGTGTTGAAAACAGTTTTGTATTCAAAAATGTAGTGTGCTTTCGGAATGCCTGGTTTGTAACTTCTTTTTTTATCAAGAATTACGGAACTGAAATGAGAATTCTTAACAATCTCATCCAAGATGTTTTCAAGACCGTTGCGATCAACCTTACATATAATATCTAAATCGATGGAAAACCTATTCCCCTCCTCAAGCAACAGAACCAGGCTTGTACCACCTTTAAATACAAAATCAAGCCCGTTACTTTTTAATCCTTCCAGCAAATGAAGCGCATAAATCATCTTTTCCAGAATATTGGTCTGGATCATTTTGTGTTCCTTTTGATTTTTAAAGGATTCCAACCATTCCCTTGAGAAACATTTCTCTTTAATCATTACTAAATTATTTTATTGGATAGTCTACGTGTTTCATTATTAAAGCTTTAACTTTCTGCTCTTTCTGCCTTCTCCGAGCATAACTAAAAAGTGTGGTGAAGTTTATCGAATAATTATTGACAGCATTTTCATAAATATGAGACAGTTCAGCTCCCTGGTAAATATGAAGTAGCTTTTCTTCAGCAATGAGATCAACCAGGATTTTTTCCAACAATGGAGTTGATAGTTTGAAATTGTACTCAGATATTTTTCCAATAGGAGATCGAGTAATCATATTCTTTATAATAATTGGCTGATTACTCTCAGAGATATAAAAATCAATAACTCTCTCATCCGGGTTGAGATATAAGTCTTGTTTCTGATTGTCCTTCAAATAGTAATATAAGGATTCAGCAAATTCTTTCTCAAAATCAATAATTATTATCCTTCTACTGGATTGGTGTTGGGAAAACTCATTTAGCCACCCAGTTTCCCAAATGCAGTAATTTACTCCTTCAAAATTTCCTGCAATCTTTTTAGAAAGGTTTATTAGTTCAGGCGCAATATCCGGAATGTAAATAGTTTTCTCTGTAATTGTATAAACTCCTCTTTGGAGAGTTTGAATTATGTTTTTTTGTTTAAGGTCATATATCTTCCATCCGAACGTCCCAGATTTGAGATCGGGCTCGAAGTTCAGGAAGAATTCAAAGAGCTCTTCCCTGGTGAAAGACTCTCTGCCTTTAAACTCATTTATTAATTTGTTTTCTATGAATCTTGACATCTCCTTTCAAATTTTAGCCAAATATACAAAATACTGGCGAATATTGGAAATCAAAAATATGCCAAAATATCCAAATACTGGCAAAATTTAGGATTTTAGTTAAATCATTAAATCTAATCCTCCTATTCTTGATTTCAATTCCAGCCTTCAGATGTCAAGACTTCGGCATGTGTGTTCTTTAAGACTGGGCTCCTATTTCCAAAAGAGCTTATAGTGGGTGCTTAGAAGGTTTGCTTGATTATCAGGGATATAACAAAAAATGCACCCCAGATTCCTGAGATGCATAGAGGGCTTGTGGAGCTGGCGGGAGTCGAACCCGCGTCCAAACAAGAAACCAATAAGATTTCTACATGCTTAGCCAACTTTAAGTTTTCGAATCAAAAGCGGCAGGTGGCAGCCTATTATGACCTTAGATCCTTATTTTCATCATTAACCCGGACCATGCCAATGACTATCCCCGAATTGATTGCACCACGTGATCAGGATGGGTCAGGGCATGACCTCCTGCATGATGTCTCGTTCCAACACCTGGTGCCGGAATAAAGCCTAACCTACTAAACTTCGGTTACGCAGCAAGAGCGTAGTTATTTTCGCCAAGTATAAATTTGCACACCTGTTTTACGAGCGTAGTAACATGGCTCGACATGCTTACTTACCGATTCATCCTGCTGTCAAAACCAGAACAGCCCCAATAAGGATTGCAAAGATAGGGAAAATTGGGAACATGGCGCCTTATAATACCTCGCAGGAGCGCCATAAGATCCCGGCTTTCGCCGGGATGACCCTCACTTTTTCGGGCCGGGCTTGGTAATGGCACCTTTTCGAAAACCTTAAATGATCGCCAATGAAAGGGTCATTCCGGCGAAAGCCGGAACCCAGTGGCGACCTTCCATACTCGCGCCTCGCACCCCACAACTCATATTTTTTCCCTATCTTCGAGATTCAAATTTTATTACACCAAAACCGTGCCAAAAAAAATAAAAATCGGAATTCTTCGCGAAACCAAAACGCCCCCGGACAAGAGGGTAGCATTAACTCCGAAGCAGATCCTTGAGTTGCAACAACAATCTCTGAATTTTGAGATTGTTGTTCAACCAAGTGAATTGAGGTGTTACAAAGATGATGAATTTACCAGTGAGGGAATTGTTCTCCAGGAGGATTTGTCGGATTGTGATATCCTGATTGGTGTGAAAGAAGTAGTGATTCAAAGTCTGATCCCGGGCAAGACCTATTTCTTTTTTTCCCATGTGGTAAAGGAACAACTATACAATAGGGATTTGCTCCAGGCCATACTGAACAAAAAAATACGCTTAATCGATTACGAATATCTTACTAGCAGAACTGGGATCCGATTGATCGCTTTTGGAAGATGGGCAGGAATCGTTGGAGTATATAATGGTCTGAGAGGCTGGGGTGAGAGAACGGGATTTTATTCTATTAAACCAGCTCATGAATGTCATGATCGACAGGAAATGGATTCGCAACTGGACCTGGTTAGCTTGCGAAATGCCCGGATCCTGATAAGCGGAGGAGGACGTGTTGCTCAGGGAGCCATGGAAACAATGCAAAGTTTGGGGATAAGAGAAGTAAGTCCCGAAACTTACCTTAAGGAAGATTTTAGTGAGGCAGTTTTCTGCCGGATTGATCCCTGGAATTATGTTGAGCATCAGGATGGAATGAAATTCGACCTGAAGCATTTTTTTGACCATCCATCAGAGTACAAATCTATTTTTGCTCAATATGCAAAACACACCGATTTATATATAGCTGCACACTACTGGGATCCGGATTCCCCAAGGATGTTTGAGATAAACGATATGCTGGACCCTGATTTTCGGATTAGCATGATCGCCGATATAAGTTGTGATATTAATGGCTCTGTTCCCTGTACCACCAGAGCCACTACCATTGCAGAACCCTTTTATGGTTATGATCCCAAAACAGGAAAAGAATTAGCCCCCTTCGAGCCACTGCCTCCTGTAAGTATGATGACCGTGGATAACCTTCCCGGAGAATTGCCCAGAGATGCATCATCTGAATTTGCCGGCGTACTCGTTAGGGATATCTTGCCAAAGCTGAACCAGGAGGATCCGGAAGGAGTGATCAAAAGAGCAACTATTGCGGAAAATGGAAAGCTGACGGAGAAATATAGCTATCTTGAAGGCTATGTACGAGGACAGTAGTAAAACTTAATTATTATCTTTGATTTGAATTGTAAATTATGAATTATCAATTATAATTTGAAGTAATAAGTAGTATGCAGAGTGTTAATAATTTACAATTCATAATTAATAATTTATAATTCTTCATCATGTCCCATCTAGTCGCCCCTTCCTTGCTTGCCGCTGATTTTGGAAATCTCCAACAAGATATAGAAATGGTCAATAGCAGTAAGGCCGACTGGTTTCATGTGGATGTTATGGATGGAGTTTTTGTGCCGAATTTATCAATTGGCACACCTGTGATTAAAGCGATTAAAAAAATTGCCCGAAAGCCGCTGGACGTACACCTGATGATGGTTGATCCAGGGAGGTATATAAGCCATTTTAAGAATCTTGGGGCCGATATTCTTACTGTACATTATGAAGCCTGTACTCATCTCCATCGAACTGTTCAACAGATTAGGGAACAGGGGATGAAAGCTGGCGTAAGCCTAAATCCTCATACACCTGTTAGCCTGCTGGAGGAGATTCTCCCGGATCTTGACCTGGTGCTTATCATGTCAGTTAACCCCGGATTCGGAGGGCAAAGTTTCATCCCTGGCTCATTGGAAAAGATCAGAAAACTGGATGATTTAAAAAAGAAACACTGGCTGAGATTTGATATTGAAGTCGATGGCGGGGTTACCCTTGAAAATGCAAAGAGCCTTGTCGAAGCCGGCGTCACCGTTCTCGTTGCTGGCAATACCATATTTGCTTCGGATGATCCCATCGCGACGATTCAAAAACTGAAGGAGCTCTCTTGACCGGTTTACCCTTCGACTCCGCTCAGGGACCGGTTGTCTCTTTCGTCTTGTATCTTGCGTCTTGTATCTTGTATCTTGCGTCTTGTATCTTGTATCTTGTATCTTGTATCTTTCGTCTTCCGTCTTACCCCAAGTACTTCTGTAGTATCCCTTTCCTCCTACTGTTTCTTAAAATATTCAGGGCCTTTTCCTTGATCTGCCTTACCCTTTCACGAGTCAGTCCAAATTTATCTGCAATTTCATCAAGCGATTGCGGCAGGTAGCCGTTCAAACCAAAAAATAGTCGTAAGATATTTCCTTCTCTTTCATTCAGACAGCCCAGAACTCTCTCAATCTCTTTGCAAAGGGAATCATGCAGCAATCGACCTTCAGGGTTGGGAGCATTTGGGTTTAGAATTTGATCGTAAAGAGTTCCTTCCTCCCCATATAATAGTGGTGCATCCATTGATATATGTCTGCTTCCACTGGCAAGAACCCTTTTTATTTCTTCAATATCCAGCCCCATTTCTTTGGCCACCTCTTCACAGGAAGTTGCCCGACCCATAATCTGTTCCATTCTTGACCAGGTACGGTTTACCTTGTTAATTGAACCGATTTTATTGAGAGGTAAGCGAACCATCCGGGATTGCTCGGCTAAAGCCTGTAAAATTGATTGACGAATCCACCATACTGCGTAAGAAATGAACTTAAATCCTTTGGTTTCATCAAATCGTTGTGCTGCCTTGATCAGTCCGAGATTGCCTTCATTAATCAGGTCTGAGAGAGTTAGTCCTTGGTTTTGATACTGTTTGCTAACTGAGACAACAAAACGCAGATTGGCTTTAACCATTTTTTCGAGAGCGTCATGGTCTCCTTTTTGAATACGACGGGCTAATTCAACCTCAACATCCGGACTTATCAATTCCTCACGGCCAATTTCCTGCAGATATTTATCCAGGGATGCTAAATCCCGGTTCGTTACCTGTTTTGTTATTTTGAGCTGCCGCATGAAGGATTACAGTAATAGAACTGTTAGATAAAATACGAGATTGAAGTTGAATAAGTTGCAGTTTTCCAAGGGATAAGGACGAAAAATGAGTGATTTTTTTGTAGCTGTGGAATTTTTCCGTATTTTTGCACTGTTAATGCCTCATTTTGAAGGACTATTCCCAGGCAAATCTTAATTAACAACTTTCAAACAGAATACTTCCCTTTATCTTGACGTTAGAATACAACAAAATTAATTTCATAAACTTATATGTACGACATTTTAGAGCTGAATAAGAAGCTTTTAACTGACTTGCGAGAAATTGCAAAAGGATTGAAAATAAAAAGAGTAGAATCATACAAAAAGCAAAACCTTATCTATCAAATCCTGGATCAACAGGCTATCCTTGCTGCTGAAAGCAAAACAAGTAAAAAAGCCGGACGACCGAATAAAGAAGCTGAAAACAAACCGCTTAGTTCAGACAAGCCAATACGCCGGCGTAGAAAACCAAAAGAACCAAGCGGACCATTGTTTTCAACCAAAACGATGGATGCTGAAGCAGTGGCACCCTCAGAGGCTCCAAAACCCTCAGAGGCTCCAAAACCTTCAAAGGCTCCAAAACCTTCAGAAAGCCCTCAAGCTGAAAAGCATACATCAGATAAAAGTTCTTTTAAGCCAATATTAAAGAAGGACCAGAAGCCAGAAAGGAAAATGGAGCAAGGCAGGGAGCAACGCATCCCGTCCAGACAAGCTCAGGAAGAACGACCAGTCAGGAAGCCCGAAAAGCAAGGAGCTCCTCAGGAAAAGAAAGCTTTCAAAGATGCAAAACCACAGGTCGACAGAGAAATGGATAAAGGCTATAAAAAAGGTCCTCGTCCAGAGAAAAAGCAACAAGTGGAGAGGTTTGAATTTGATGGCTTTATCATAAATGCCGGTGTTCTCGAAATCATGCCTGATGGGTATGGCTTTCTCCGTTCTGCCGATTATAATTACCTGAATTCACCAGACGATATTTATGTTTCACAGTCTCAAATAAAACTTTTTGGTTTAAAGACAGGTGATACTGTCCAGGGAAGTATCCGCCCTCCAAAGGAAGGGGAGAAATATTTCCCGCTTATAAAAGTTTTGGAGATTAACGGAAAATCCCCTGAGTTGGTTCGTGACAGGGTTCCTTTTGATTATCTCACTCCCATGTTTCCGGATGAGAAATTCGAATTGGCCGCGCACAGAAATCCCAGTATTTCTGCACGGATCGTGGATATGTTTGCTCCAATCGGTAAAGGTCAGCGTGGTCTGATTGTAGCCCAGCCAAAAACAGGTAAGACTGTGCTCCTTAAGGAGATAGCTAATTCCATTGCAGCAAACCATCCCGAAGCGTATTTGATG
>JAUVKA010000026.1 GCA_030592205.1 Bacteroidota bacterium
CCTGTCACCTTATATAGTTTATATAGTGCCAGCTCAATTTCCTCATGACCAGGAACATCCTGGCGTTTGCCAGGGCCGAAAACAGAATCAATATGATCAGCTAGCTTCATTGCAGCATTAAGAAGTTTTCTTTTACCCCTTACCTGGAAATATGCTGTTGCTGCTTCCAAAAAATGACCAGCACAATATAATTCATGCTTCTTTTCAATATCTGTCCATCTTTGTTCAGGATCATTAATAGTCCAGTAGGTGAATAGATAACCATCCTGCTGTTGGGCTGCGACAATTCTATCGGCCAGGGAATCAATAAAAGCCTCCAGTTCTGCGTCTGGTGCGTGGTGCAGGGCATATGCTGCTCCCTGAATTATCTTATAGACATCTGAATCACTGGCTGCCGTACCCTTATGCTCCCCTGTCATCTTACCAGCAGCTATATCAAAATTGTTTAATGAATAATCGCATTCCTGAAAAACACTCCTGATGCCAGCAATACGACTGGCTTCAATCTTTGGTTGCCAAAAATTGTCGGTAATCTTAATATTCTGAAAAGAAACAGCTTCAAGCATAATATCATGATTATGCCCTTCATTATCATTTGCATCCCCAACATCATCTCCATTACCTGAACAGGATGATATAACAATGGCTAGAACCATCACTAAGCAAATATTAATTTTTAAGAAAGCCCTTCTTTTCATAACAAATACACTTTATACTCTATCAATCATGCAATTAATAAAATCCTGGATTCAAATCAAGTGTATAAGTTAGCCATTTATTACATCAAATAGTTCTCGGTGTAAAAACTATTCTCAAAAGATGTATGATCTTCTCAATCAATGCTTCAAATGAGATTGAATCATTCCACAGCAAGGATTATGTCTCAATATTGTTATGGAATGGCTGAATAGTGCTAGCCGAAGCAAGCTGTTGAATATAACTTAGTACGATAGGATTTTGCCTAAATCAAAACTCTTCTTTCATATGAAGATCCGGAATCTCAAATTAATGTTACATCCTAAAAATAATCACAACTATGGAAAAATGTAGAAAAAGTGTTGCTGTGGTACCTCAAAAGCACAGCATGCTCAAATTACTGCGAATGATGAAACTGTCAGGGATCCTTCTTCTCGTGTTCTCAATGCAGGTATTCGCTCAAAGCAATACCATTACCGGTACTGTAACAGATGAGGCCGGTGAAACATTGATTGGCGTATCGGTCTCTGTTACAGGCACAACTATTGGCACTATTACTGGTAGGGATGGTAAATACAGCCTTGCTGATGTTCCAGGCGATGCATTTCTGGAATTTAGGTACGTTGGGATGCTTTCACAGACAGTTGCAGTTGGAAATCGAACAACTATCGACATTGTCATGAAACCCGATTTACTGGGAATGGAAGAGATTGTGGTAATCGGTTATGGTACCAAGAAAAAGGTAAACTTAACTGGTGCAGTTTCTGTAGCCAGTAAAGAGCTCATGGAGAGCAGGCCTGTAGGAAATGTACAGCAGGCATTGCAGGGTATTGTCCCCAACCTCATCATTTCACCTACCTCAGCGGGTGGTGAGCCGGGGGCAAATATGGCGATGAATATCCGTGGGTTAACATCTTTTGAAGGGGGCAGTGACCCCTATGTACTGATTGATGGTATACCTATGGATATTAACGATATTGATCCTGATGATATCGAATCCATTTCAGTCCTGAAAGATGCAGCATCAACTTCAATCTATGGTGCGCGTGCTGCCTATGGTGTAATACTTATTACAACTAAAAGAGGACAGAAGGGTTCAAGGATATCTTACACAATGAACTCAGGATGGAGCTCACCAACTATATGGCCGAAAATAATTGAAGGAAATATGGACTGGGCACATGCTTTGAATGATGCCAGGATTAATGGTGGCGGTTCACCATTATATACTGATAATGCCCTGGTTCGTCTGGCTATGAATTTGGCCAATCCGGGAAGTGCAGTTCCAATGCTGCCAACAGCTGACGGATTGGGCTGGGACATATTAAACACCGGAACCAAGGCTGTTGCCAATGATGGCCTAACCGACCTGATTGTAAATAGATGGGCCCCCAGGACCAAGCACAATATAAGTGCTTCTGGAGGAAACAATGTTGTCAATTATTATGTTTCTGCAGGATATTATGACCAACAGGGTTTGATAAAATTTGGAAATGAAAAGTATGACAGGTATAACCTGGACGCAAAGATCAGCGCGAAAGTAAATTCCTGGATGAAACTGGATTTCCTTACCAAATATAACCGTGGACATGAAGATTTCCCCTGGAACCAGAACTATGGACGTGCATGGACGATGAACTGGATTAGTAAGCTTAAGCCGGGTATGCCTGCAAAATATCCTGGTACTGATATCTGGCTTTCGAACACCAGGGTTGAGGAGTGGAAAAATGTAAGGCAGGATGTCGTGAATACCCAATTCGTTGCTTCACCAAGGATTATATTGGAGCCCGTAAAAGGATGGGTAACAAATATTGAACTGAATTACAGATCCAGTGAACGAAATGATGTAAGAACAGTTAAACAATATCCATGGGTTAGACCGAATGGAGAAATAGCCTATAATCCTCAAAACAGGGCGTCAACACAATTCAGATCCAGCCTTGGGACAAATACTTATATATCTCCTAACGTTTATTCAACCTTTACCAGGGATTTTGGAGCTCATAATATCAATGTATTGGCTGGATATCAGCAGGAGCTATATCAATACAGTAACCTGAACGCTATAGCATTTTATTTGTTGAGTGATGCAGTTCCATCCCTTAGTACCGCAGTAGGAGAGAAAACAATTACTGACAGCAAGGGTCACTGGGCTACTCAGTCTACATTTGCAAGGTTGGGTTATAATTTCGCTGAAAAATATCTATTGGAGGTAAACGTCAGGGCAGATGGTTCCTCCAGGTTTGAGGATGGTCAAAGGTGGGGTGTATACCCATCAGTTTCTGCAGGATGGGTCATTACGGAAGAAGACTTTTTCCCAGCCCAGAATAATATTAACATGCTAAAATTGAGAGCTTCCTATGGTACTCTGGGGAACCAGAATGTTGCCAATTATCTTTATATCCCAACATTACCGATTAGCGAAACCGGTCAATGGCTATTCAGTGGACAGAGGGCCTGGACAGTGGGTACCCCGAACCTTACAAGCGTTGATCTCACCTGGGAACAGCGTTCCACTCTGGATATCGGACTTGATGCCATGTTCCTGAATAACAGGCTGGGAGTTTCAGTAGGAGTATATGATGCACGTACTACCCACTTGGTTGGACCGGGAACACCTCTTCCTGCAGTACTTGGAACATCAGTACCAAAGAAAAACGAAGGTGAAATCATGACGCGTGGATGGGAATTAGAGGCCACATGGAAGAACAGGATAAGCAAAGATTTCAGCTATGAAATTAGAGGTGTCCTTTCTGATTATAAGAGTACTGTTGTATTCTATAACAATCCTACCAAGCTTCTGGGGGATTTTACCTGGTTTGAAGTTGAAACGTATTATGATGGAATGGAACTGGGTGAGATTTGGGGTTTGGAATTTGACGGCTATTTCGAGTCACAGGAAGAAGTTGATAATCATCCTATAGACCAGAGCTATGTTTATTCCGGTAACTGGTACCCTGGTGACTCAAAGTTTGTTGATCAGAACGATGACGGTAAAATTGATATTGGTAATAATACCGCTGACGATCGTGGAGACTATGTTAAGCTCGGAAACAATACTCCAAGGTATGTATACGGTCTTAATGGGGGAATGAAGTGGAAGGGATTTGATATTTCTGTTCTTTTCCAGGGAATAGGGAAAAGAGATATTGATTTAGTACAGGGAAGGGGTCCTTTCAGAGGACCAGCCGCCGGGCCTATGCATAATAATGTACTGGAGGGACACCTGGATTACTGGCGAGATGAAACTAGTCCTCTGGGTGAAAATAGGGATGATCCCTATTTCCCACGCCCTTATGCCCAGTATTTCGGGCAGAATGGTAAAAACTATACTTTTTCAACCGATCATTTCCTCCAAAGTGGAGCATTTCTGAGGTTGAAGAATATTCGTATTGGATATACCTTGCCTTCCAGTCTTACAGAAAAGATATTTGTTACAAGCGCAAGGTTTTATGTATCAGGTGAAAATCTATTAACATTTACTAAGATGATGTTCTATGATCCGGAGGCATTTGGAGGAAGATGGTATGGAGTTGGAGATGCTTATCCGTTAAGCAAAACACTGTCTATAGGATTAAATATTAATTTCTAAAAATTACTGCTATGAAAAAGATATATTTTATTCTAATAATACTGATGGGAATATCAATGTATTCCTGTGATAAGGACTTTTTAGACAGGACTCCTTTGGACCAAATATCTGATCCTGATTTCTGGACCAGTGAAACTGACCTTGAGTTATACCTCAATGATTTTTATGATTCATTTGATGGTTGGTGGGTTGCCGGAGGTGGAAAAGCCCCTACTTATGATCAGGGAACAGACCTTGCACTGCCAACCCCCAATGCATATGGAGGTGATTGGACTAATCGTATGGATGGAGTAATTACAGTCCCCGCTTCAGGTGGAGGCTGGAATTGGGGTAATGTTAGACGTATCAACTATTTCCTTGAAAACGTGGACCGTGTCGAAAGCACCAGTGATATGGTGGACCATTATGTAGGTGAAGGCCACTTCTTCAGAGCATGGTTCTACTTTGACCTGTTTAGGCAATTCGGTGCTCTTCCAATAATTATGAAGCCGTTAAGTACTGATGATGTGGACATACTTTACGGACCACGTAACCCAAGAACAGAGGTTGCTGATTTCATCCTTGAGGATATCGAAATGGCAATTTCCAAGATGAAATACGGCTCAGAGCTACCAGACCACAGAACCAGGCTAAGCAAAGACATAGCTCTGATGTTTAAGGCCAGGGTGGCTCTATATGAAGGAACCTGGGAAAAGTATCACGCAGGTTCCGATTTTGCCGGAACAGGTAATCCAACTGAATACTTGCAAATGGCACGAGATGCTGCCGAACAGATCATGGATGATGGTAACTATTCACTGGTACAAGGTGATCCAAATTCTGTTTATTTTGAACTATTCAACCAGGTTGACTATTCCGGGAATCAAGAAGTATTATTCTTTAAGCACTTTGACGGGTCGACATACGGCTCTAACTTTAGTAACCAGTTGTGGAACTGGCCAAATGGATATGGAATTACCCTGGACATGACAAGATTCTACCTGTGCAGTGATGGTTTACCTACAGCAGTGAGTCCATTGTTTGAAGGTGACGAAACTCTCGATATACTTGAGAAAAACCGTGACCCAAGACTAGTTCAGTCAGTAATGGTGCCGGGTGACATACGGAGAATTATGGGTGGAGATACGACATATTATTCTAACCCCGATGTTTATAACAATGGAACAGGAATTGAATCACAAAAATACCGTCATATACATGTTGATCCTGCTGTAGGTCCAAATAATACTAATGTCGACTATATTTTCATGCGTTTTGCAGAAGCACTTCTTATGTATGCAGAAGCAAGAGCTGAATTGGGCGAAATTACTCAGGGTGATATTGACATGACAATTAACCAGTTAAGAGACAGGGTTGGTATGCCGCATTTAAAAATGGGATCAATAACTGCTGATCCTAACTTGCCGGATTATGGTCATTCAATTTCTGATGTTCTGCATGAAATCAGGAGAGAAAGGGTAACTGAGCTATACGGAGAAGGATTCCGATTTGACGACCTGATGCGCTGGAGGTCTCACGAGTACTTTATTGGTAAGAGGTTTATCGGCACAAAATATACAGATGAACTGAGGGCGATAGATGCTGGGATGCCTGAAAGCGATGACGGTTTCCTCGATCCAATGAGGTTTATTTTAACCGGGCCAAACAACGGGTACGGATTCAATTCTAATAGGGATTATCTGATGCCTATACCTTCTAATGAGTTAATATTAAATCCTGCTCTTGGACAAAATCCGGGGTGGTAAAATTTGCTAATAAAAAAACAAAGTATAATGAAAAAGAATAAAAATCGTATACTGGTTATTCCATTTATATTTGTTGGATTACTATTACTGTTTACCACAAGCTGTGAAAAAGAGTATTCACCGCCAACAGTAACAACAGCAGAGGTCACTAACATTGGACAGGTTGACGCAACCGGAGGTGGTAACGTAACAGACGACGGAGGGGATGAGGTAATTGCCAGGGGAATATGCTGGAGCACAAATCCCGGCCCAACCCTTAATGATCTAGCTGAAAATTCCACTTATGATGGCGAGGGAATAGGCGAATTCACAAGTGAAATGTCAAATCTTACATTTGGAACTAATTATTACGTACGCGCTTTCGCCATTAACAAAGAAAAAGGCATTGCCTATGGTAATGAGGTGACATTTAAAACCACAAGTCCGGAAGGAGTCGATTGCCCGGCTGATCTTTGGGCTGGTGACCTGAATTGTGCTGATCAGGTGTGGGAAAGTTACAGCCCAACTTACTGTACCGGTGAAAAAATGGGTGACTGCAGCACTTTAAAAATAACCCTGGATTTTTGGGGCTATGGCGAGTCTTCAGAGGTCGTTTTTGAATTGAAATTAGAAGACTTTGACCCAGCAACCTACGAAGGGAATTTAACCCTGCTGAAGGATGCTACTACCACAGCAGAAGGTTCTGACATAACTTTCCACCAGGGAGCAGCTGGAACATACAGGGTGTTACAATCAGAACTACTTATTGAGGTAGCATGGTCAGGTTATGATAATACTGCCACATATAAATGGAAAATCACACCGAAATAATAGTGTGAGTTAAGTATGAAATTGTCAAGACTAATAAATAAGGACTTGCTAAAACAGAGCACCTGATATTTTTCATAGATAATTTTTAGGTTAACTGAGCAAAGTCGGAGTATATAATCAATACTTTGATTTTGCTCAGTATTTTTATAATAATAAAGACAAGGAGGATTGCATGAAATTCTTTAAATATTTTTTATTTGGCTGTTTGCTGTTTTCATTTTGCAATCTGTCTGCACAGATTACTAATCCCTATCAATTTGTTAGTCCAAAACCAGGCTCCTTAATGGTTGAAGGATCCTTAAGCGGGACTGAATCTTTACTTCCGGCGCCACCGATAACCATTGATTCTATCAACGATCCATCACCAGGCTATATTTTTATGGCTACATGGGACCGTAATGTTCCTGCTAAATATGGCAATTTTATTTTTGTGCTTGATAGGAACGGTGCTATTGTTGACTCAGTGAGGGTTAATGGAGTACCTTTCGATTTCCAGATTCAACCCAATGGCCTCCTGTCTTTCGCTTTAGGTGATTTTTCATCCAATGTTCCCCTTCCGGGAGAAGATTTGCAACATATCGTACTCGACGAAAATCTTGCAGTAGTCGATAGCTTTAAAATGAAGAACGGATATACCACCGATTTTCATGAATTTAAGATGCTGCCCAACGGTCATGTTATGATGATGGCCTATCATACAATTCTCTACGATATGAGTAAAATTGTTGAAGGCGGCAGAACCGATGCATCATTGGTTATTAATATCATTCAGGAACAGGACAGGGAGAAGAATGTGGTTTTTGAGTGGAGTAATATCGATCATATTCCAATAAGCGATAGCGATATGGATTTAACCGAAGCTCGATTAAACTACAGTACTTTAAACGCTTTTGATATTGATGACGATGGAAATATTCTGGCATCATTTCGAAATCACAGCGAAATAATGAAAATAAGCCGGACAACAGGCGAAATAATGTGGAGAATGGGTTCCCCACGTGGTGAGTTTCAATTCATAGGAGAACATGAAAATAACGTCCCTTACTATTTTGCCCGTCAACACAATATCCGTAAACGTCCCAATGGCAATATTACATTGTTCGATAACGGACAGTTCCATCAACCTCCCTATTCGCGTGCAGTTGAGTATAGTCTGGATGAAGTAAATAAAGTGGCGACACTGGTTTCGGAGTGGAGATACCCCAAAGGAGATATTTTTTGCGTTACAGCCGGAAATGCCGAACTGCTACCAAACGGCGGGTGGTTTATCGCTTATGGAGTTCCAAACCAGCAATTTGTTAAACGAAATGCAGTTGAAGTTCACCCCGATGGTTCCATTGCACTTGAATTAACTCTGCCCGATGGTGTGTTGGCTTACCGCATTACCAAACTGCCCTGGAAGGAAACACTTAATAAACACAGCTTTACACACTATGAAGTTAGAGAGGGAAACACCTATTCTTTTAATAATGAATCAATAACTACCGGAATTGAGATTAAATATAATTATTTAGAATCGCCGGATTACAACGAATCCAAAATTACACGTGTTCCATATGCACCTGTTTATCCCGAATTTATTGAGAGTATTATAAAGGTCTATCCTGTTACAGTTGTTTACGAAGTCATTGCTATCAGTTCTCAAACTTCAGAATTTTATATTGACCTGTCGGCTTATCCGGAAATAAAAGACCCGGAAAATACCGTAGCCTACTATCGGACTTACCCAAACCGGGGATTATTTATTCCTCTAACCACAACTTATGATAGTATTAATAATAAGCTGATAACAACCCTTTCGGGTGTAGGTGAAATAGCTTTTGGAGTTCCTCACCAGGGTGCATCGGCTGTTATTGAGTTTGAGGATAATGCACCACAAGAATACTGCCTTGCACAGAATTATCCCAATCCTTTCACAACATCAACAATGATTTCATACTCAATAAAAAAATCAGATTACATCATTTTGAGAATATATAATCATGTTGGTAGGGAGGTTCGAACTTTAGTAAGTAAAAATCAGGATATTGGTACATATTCAATAAATTTTGAGGCGTATAATCTTCCACAAGGTATCTACTTCTATAGATTGCAGGCAGGAAATCAATTTACAGAAATTAAAAAGATGTTATTAACAGGGGAATAGCAAATGAAGTTTAGTAAAATATTATGAGAATCGCAGGATTGGTAATTATACTGTTTGGTTTGATATTTCCAATGCTATCACTTGCCCAGGAAGGACTGCCTGCCGGGTTTCAATACATTTTCCCCGGTCCGGGGACAAAATATGTACACCCCAATTCCACGATTATTTTGCGATTTAGAAATATATCTCCCAAAAATGTGACAAACCTTAGTACCTGCATAAAAGTGTCAGGAGGAAAAAGTGGTCCGCTTTCAGGTAAAACAATTATTGCTTCTGACAATCGAACCATTATTTTCACACCTGAAAAGAGCTATAAATTAGGTGGAAAAGTTTATGTAATTATAGAAGCCCAATTGTCTGAGTTTAACAGTAATGCCATTCAGCCACTAAAATATGAATTTACTGTTCTGGAAAAAGAAGTGAGCAAAGGATATATGGCAGATGAAAAAAGCAGTAATTTCCCTGTGTTGAAGAATGCAAACGCTGTTAAGCCTGGAATAATGCCTAATGGTGTTTCGGTTCCGGCAGATTTTCCTCAAGTGAATATTGCACTAAGCAATAATCCATCGAGCTACTATTTTTTTGTGAACACAATGATTGTGCCCTATTACAATATAATTTTCAACACATTAGGTGAACCGGTTTGGTACCGGAGAACTTCCAAAATGAGCGAAGATTTCAGAGTTCAGTCCAACGGTTGGATTACCATGCAGATGCGGGAAGGTAATGACGAACCTGATTGGGGGCATATAGCTTTTACTCAAAACTTCGAATATATTAAATCATTTCGTGCAACAAATGGGTACTCCTCAGATATGCATGAATTTTTTATGCTTCCCGACAGCGGTTATTTTCTGATTGGTAAAAGAGATACTGAAGTAGATATGAGCCAATTTGTTACAGATGGCAAACCAGATGCCATTGTAACAGAGACTTGTATTCAGGAGTTCACGGCTGATGACCAGTTGATTTTTATCTGGCGTGCCTGGGACCATTTTGATATTGTAGATCTGGAACTTGCGGATTTAACAAGTTCACATATCCGTTTTCCGCATATGAATGCAATTTTCACAGATTACGATGGGCATATCTTGCTTTCCAGCCGCCATCTTAGCGAAATATCAAAAATCCATCGCCAAACCGGCGAATTCATCTGGCGGATGAGTGGTATTCCGGATTCCCCAAATAATGAATTTCAATTTGTGGATGATCCTCTGAATGGTTTTCGGAATCAGCACGCTATTCGTTCACTTGGAAATAACAGGTATACACTTTTAGATAACGGTAATTCACACACTCCTCCTGTTTCACGTGCTGTGGAATATGAAATTGATACTACTCAGATGACAGCCACATTGGTATGGGAATACAGAAATGATTTGAATACCAGAATAGCCCGCTTTATGGGGAATGCTCAGCGGTTATCAAATGGAAACACCCATATTAACTGGGCGGTAAGTAATAGTCCTCAAATTGCTATTGAAGTTACACCGGAAGGCGAAAAAGTATTTGAAATGTGGTATGAAAACGGGGCTAATTGTTACCGTTCATTCCGGCATCCCTGGGAAGGTAAATGCCCGGCACCATACCTTATTCTGGAACCTCAAATCGATAATCTAACCTTGATTTTCAATAAATTCGGGGATGATAGTGTTGATTATTATAACATTTATGGCGGTACAGCACCGAATCCAAGCACCCTGATTGATACTTCACAAAGTACCTTAAAACAACTAAGTGGTTTAGTAAACGGATTGCATTATTATTTCAGGGTAAGGGCTGTTGATATGAATGGACTGGAAAGTGATTTTTCGAATGAAGAGAAAATATATGTAAATATCACTCAACCAGGAACTAACCTGATTATAAACGGTGATTTTTCGAATGATCTGAATGCCTGGGAATGGGAAGTTGACACCCAGGCTTCGGCTGAGGTGCAGATTGTTGATGGTGTATGCAATTTTGTAATACAGAATGGCGGAAACAAATTTCAAGACCTGAGGCTAATACAAAAGAACATACCTCTTCTCATGGGTCAAAATTATCTGTTTGAGTTTGATGCATGGTCTGATGGAACCCGTATCGTGGATATATTTATTGGAGCTGATCATTCACCCTTTTCAGACTACGGCCGTATAAGCTTTACTGCCTTGCATTCCGAGTTGAAACACTATACTTACTCCTTTGAGATGACAGAACCGACAGATATTAATACTCGTGTCGTAATTAATGCAGGGAGTACCGCTGAGAATATTTACATGGATAATATCTCCCTCAAAATGGATGTATCAACAGGAATAGATGATGGATCCATGACAGCCGGTGGGTTCATGCTGTTCCCGAACTACCCGAATCCATTCAGCTCTGTTACACATATTGAGTATTATATACCCGAGACAAGTTTTGTTAGCTTAAGCATCTATAATGCACTTGGTCAGAAGGTAGAAGATTATATTCTTGAAGAACAAATATCCGGAAGGTATTCGAGAGAGATCCAACTCAGTAAGTATGATTCAGGGATCTATGTTTATTCGCTGGAGGCAAAAGCTGTTCGTTCTGCTAAGCTTTTTCAAAAAACAAACAGAATGATTTTGTTAAAATAAATAGATAGATTTGAGATAGCAGACAGTACAATTATTAAATCATATGAAATATCTGTATTTGTTATTCATACTATTCTTTTTTCAGTGTAGTGTTGACAATTCACTCAAAGAAGAATTTACAAATCCTCCAGAAACATCTCACCCTGGTGTCTATTGGTATTTTATGGATGGGAATTTGTCGCGCGAAGGCATGACCAAAGACCTGGAATCAATGAAAGAGGTTGGTATCAGTAATCTGATATTCCTGGAAGTAGGGATTGGTGTCCCAAGAGGTCCGATTGACTTTATGAGTGAAGAGTGGCAAAATTTATTTGTACATGCTGTTAGGGAAGCAGAAAGATTGGGCATCAAAATACTTATGGGGGCAGGACCAGGATGGTGTGGAAGCGGAGGGCCATGGGTAAAGCCTGGAGAGTCGATGAAGCATTTGGTTTTCAGTGAAGTAGAGATCTCGGGTAATACAAAAGTTGATATCACGCTTCCGATTCCAGAGCAACGAAGTACCCCATGGCACAATACAAAAGACCCATACTATAAGGATGTGGCTGTTTATGTCATTCCAAAATCAGCAAAAGCAGTTATCAAAGATATCGATGAAAAAGCACTATACGAAAGATATCCTTATTCTTCATATCCAAATGTAAAAACTCATTTACCTGCTCCACTGGAATATGATAAGATTGAGGCAAGTAATGTTCTCCATCAAAAAGATATCCTGGATATTTCTCAGTACTTACAAGATAATGGACAATTGATCTGGGAAGCACCGAAAGGCAATTGGACTATAGTGAGAATGGGAACACGTGTAACTGGTGCCGGTACCCGACCAGCTCCTGAACCTGCGGTAGGTCTTGAGTGTAATAAGCTTGATGCTAAGGCTTTTGAAAATCATCTGAAAAATTATACCGATATCCTCTTAGAGAAAACATCACCCCGAAAAGAAGGTGTTGGCTGGACTGGTTTCCATATGGATAGTTGGGAGAGTGGTTCACAAAACTGGACTGAAGGCATTGTCGAAGAATTTATAAAACGACGAGGGTATGATCCCGAACCATATTTTCTGGCCTATACCGGTCGTGCTATTGAAAGTGTAGAAATCACCGAACGATTCTTATGGGATCTCCGTCTTACCTGTCAGGAGTTACTGTTGGAAAACCATGCCGAATTTGCAAAAGCTTATGCTCATAAAAACGGTTTAGAACTTACGATTGAGCCTTATGACATGAATCCCGCCGGTGACCTCGATCTTGGTGCGGTAGCTGATGTAATAATGGCTGAATTCTGGAGTAAAAGATTTGGGTTTCACACTTCTTATGCTGTGATCGAAGCCACTTCTATTTCGCATATAACAGGACAGCCTGTTGTGGGAGCCGAGGTATTTACATCAAATAATAACGAGGCATGGCAGGAGTACCCATGGGCAATGAAAGATCAAAGCGATTGGGCCTTGTCTATGGGAGTTAACCGTTTTGTATATCACACTTTTGCCCATAAACCGCTGGGTGATGAATACAGACCGGGTATGACTATGGGACCATACGGCGTGCATTGGGACAGAGGACAAACTTGGTGGCCAATGGTAGATGCTTACCATAAATATATCAGCCGTTGCTCCTACATGATGCAGCAAGGACAAGCTGTGTCCGATATTCTTTATCTGACTCCTGAAGGTGCCCCAATGATATTTAATCCCCCAAAGGACGCACTGAAAAAAAATGGTGCTATCCCAGATAAAAAAGGATATGGATTTGATGGTTGTTCTCCAAAGATGCTTATGGAAAGGGCGGATGTGAAAAATGGGAAGATCTATTTTCCAGGAGCATCATCATACGAAATTATGGTCTTGCCCAATTTTGAGACCATGACACCTGAACTACTTGATAAGATTACTTCACTGATTGAAAAAGGCGCTAAGGTAATAGGTCCTCCTCCTATGAAATCGCCAAGCTTAGCAAATTATCCAAGCTGCGATAATCTGGTGAAAACATTGTCGGAAAAGCTATGGGGAGCATTTCAGATACCGGAACAAATACAAGAAATAAAGTTTGGACAAGGCATGATCTATTGGGGAGGAAATCTCAGCAATAAGTCTTCAGGATCCCTTTATCCGGATTATAAACATACGACAGAACTCTTATTGCAAATGGGTATTAGTGAGGATTTTAGCTCTGTGAATAATTCTATAAGATATGGTCATCGCAAAACAGAGGAGACAGATATCTACTTTATTGCAAACAGAACAGATTCAATTCAACAGACCTTATGTACATTTCGTGCAGAAGGCTCACCAGAACTATGGATAGGAACAAATGGAAATACGAGAAAAATCACTGATTATTATGTCAACAATGGGATAACAACTATTCCATTAGAATTTTTCCCTTTTGAAAGTTTCCTCATTACTTTTTCCGGTAGTACCGGGGAGAAGACTGCTGCAAAACCTGGAGAAGGTAATTTCCCGGGTTTAAAAGAATTTATTAAGATAAAAGGGCCCTGGGATGTCTCATTTGATCCACAATGGGGTGGTCCAAAAAAAATCAATTTTGAAAAATTGCAAGATTGGACAGAGCATGAAATGCGGGGGATAAAGTATTATTCCGGAATTGCCACCTACAAAAAGACATTTTCGATTGAAGATTTGGATGACACAAAATACTACATAGATCTTGGAGTAGTAAATGATATTGCACGAGTAAAATTGAATGGGAAAGATCTGGGAGTTATATGGTGTGCTCCATGGAGAATTGACATATCAAGTGCATTACAAGAAGGAAATAATGAACTTGAAATAGAAGTAGCCAATCGCTGGATTAATCGTTTGCTTGGCGACAGACAAGAACCGGATGCGAATGTCAGAACAGTGAAATTTGAAAATGGTTTGCTGGGAGGACAAGAGTTTACCACAGGGAGATATACCTTTACTACGAATTCAGCTATGGGGTCATTTAAGTTTACGGAGCCTTTGCCTTCGGGTTTGCTGGGTCCGATTAAAATAATGGAATTATGAAAAAATCACTTATTGCAATAGTATTACTGGTATTAGCTACATTATTTAATGCTTGTACCGAAGCTCCCTCTATTATTACTGAAGATCGACCTAACATTGTATTTTTTCTCATTGATGATCAGAGAAATGACGTGCTTTCAGTTGCCGGACATCCAATAGTAAAAACACCAAGGGTTGACCAGCTGGCAGCCGATGGGATTCGTTTTACTAATGCTTTTGTTACTACCTCAATTTGTGCCGCCAGCAGGGCCTCTATTCTAACAGGATTATACGAGGCCAGACACTATTACACCTTTGGAAAACCTCCAATAAAGGAAGAGTTCATCACTCAATCTTATCCCTTCTTACTTAAAAAATCAGGATATAAAACTGGCTTAATTGGCAAGCTTGGAGTAAAACTTGAGAAACGGGATAGCTTGCTTGCTGAGATGTTTGATTATATGAAATTATCTCCCAGAAGTACACCCCATTTTATTACACTTCCCGATGGTACTCGGCGACATTCAGCTGAAATTAAAGGAGATCAGGCCGTGGAGTTTATTAATGATCAGATCGAGGGTCAGCCTTTTTGCCTCTCCCTTAGTTTCAATGCCGTTCATGCCGTTGATGGTAATTTGACCCCGGGAAATGAAGGACATTATCCCTATCCTCAGGCCGTGGCCCATATGTATGAGAATATGGAAATGCCAAAGCCAAAATTATCAGATCCTGCAATATTTGATAATCATCCTGATTTTCTGAAGAATTCATTTAACAGGGAGCGGTACTTCTGGCGCTGGGATACCGACGAAAAATATCAAACCAATATGCAGGCTTATTTTCGCATGATTAGCGGATATGATCAGGTGATAAAAAGGCTTATGGAAGCACTTGAGGAGAAAGGTCTCGATGAGAATACAGTTATCATTTATTCTGCTGATAATGGATACTATATGGGAAATAGAGGATTTGCAGGAAAATGGTCTCATTACGAGGAATCTCTGCGTGTTCCCATGATAATTTACGATCCACGGGCTCCAAAAAGAAAAACTGGAAAAACAAAAGATCAAATGGCCCTCAACATTGATATACCCGCCACGATCCTTGATCTGGCAGGAATCTCACAGCCTCAGATTTATCAGGGGGAAAGTCTTGTGCCTTTCATTAATGGTGAAAAAAGTCAATCCTGGCGAGAAAGTTTCCTTTGCGAGCACAGAATGGAAAACGAAAAGATTCCGCAATATGTGGGAATCCGGGGGGAACGATATGTTTATGCAAATTACTATCTGCAGAATCCACC
>JAUVKA010000299.1 GCA_030592205.1 Bacteroidota bacterium
GGGCATCAGTTCCAGCTTTAGGTCAGGGACTCAGAAAAATAGCCAGTCTAAACACCAGCAAAACCTCTATCCATACCGAAAACTTTATTCATCTTTTGCTGGGACTTTCTAACGATACCAGAGTCATTCTTATCAAGCTTGCCGACCGACTTCATGCCTCCCGTGAAATTGAAGAGCTAAACAGTTCCGCCCAGAAGGAACTTGCAAGGGAAGTGGGTGAGCTCTACGCGCCAATTGCTCATCGATTGGGGTTATACCGTATCAAAACCCAATTAGAGGAAACTTCAATGAAGTACCTCCATCATGACGACTACACGGATATTACCAGAAAACTAAAAGAAACCAGGGCAGATAGGACAGCATACATTGAGAAATTCACGAAGCCTTTGATTGAGCGTCTTAAGCAGGACGAGTTTGATTGTGAGGTTAAAGGACGATCAAAATCTATCCATTCCATTTGGCGGAAAATAAAGAATCAGGCTGTTGATTTTGATGAAGTATATGATCTTTTTGCCATCAGAATTATTTTAAATAATCCTGGTAAAAATGAAAAGGCAGATTGTTGGCAGATTTATAGTATTGTGACTGATGAATTTCAGCCAAATCCAAATAGGTTAAGAGATTGGATTTCAACGCCTAAGACTAATGGCTACGAGTCTCTGCATACTACAGTTATTGGTCCTGAAGGAAGGTGGGTGGAGGTTCAGATCAGAACTAAAAGGATGGATGAAATAGCTGAACTTGGACATGCTGCACACTGGAAATACAAGGAAAGTAAGGAGGGTGGCACATCTGACGATTGGTTAAGTCGTTTAAGGCAGTCCTTGGAAACACCTTTGGAGGAAAAAACTGTTAGTCCTGATGCAAAAAAAGAATTATACTCAAATCAGATTTATGTCTTTACTCCTCAGGGAGATTTAATAAAATTGCGAACAGGCTCTGTTATACTGGATTTTGCATTTGCTGTACACACTAGTGTGGGATGTCGTTGTACCGGAGCCAAAGTGAATGGAAAGATAGTTCCCATCCGCCATGTTTTACGTAACGGTGATCAGGTGGAGGTGCTTACTGCCACTCAGCAAAAGCCAAAAACAGACTGGCTCAATATTGTTAAAAGTTCAAAGGCCCGGGCAAGGATAAAAAGGGTTTTAAAAGAAGCAGAATATCAGAATGCAGAGGAGGGTAAAGAAACGCTTAAGCGGAAATTTGAACAATGGAGAATAAAATATAATGTAACAACGATTAACAAACTTGTTAGTCGGTTTACGATGAAAAATGCCTTGGATCTTTATCAGGGAGTGGCAGAAAACAGGATTGACTTTACCGAAATGAGAGATTTTCTCAGAGATAAAGATCCTGCTGAGTATATAAAGGAAAAGCCTCTTGGTGATAAGTCAATTGAGAGTTTTAGCAAGACTATTCAGCAAAGTGAGGATTACCTGATAATCGATAACTCCTTAGATAAGGTAGAGTATTCTATGGCTAAATGCTGTAATCCTATTTTTGGGGATGAGGTTTTTGGATTTGTAAGGGTTGCTGCAGGAACTAGTATCCATCGGCTGGATTGCCCTAATGCGGCAGAAATGTTCAGTCGCTACCCTTACAGAATTTTGAAAGTACGATGGACTGAAAAACATGGTGATAAGGCGCATTTTACAGTTAACATCCGAATCTCAGGAGTAGATGATATTGGTATTGTTAATGAGGTAAGTAAAGTGATTTCAAGCGATTTAAAAGTAAATATGCAAAGTATGAGTGTGTCATCCAGTGATGGTTTCTTTTCGGGACAACTTCGACTGGTGGTACTTGATAAAGTTCACTTAGAGGCTATTATCCGACGTCTCCTCAAGGTTAAAGGAGTATTATCTGCCAAGAGATCTGATGAAATATTATAATGACCAATTTGTAGAGACTGATAGCCATCTGTCTCTACAGGAAACAAATGCCACATGAAGGGAAAACTAATTGGACAGGTAGCCGGAAAGCTTGGATTGAAGGATCAACAAGTTTCCAATACCATCGCTCTTTTTGAAGAGGGGGCAAGCATTCCATTTATCAGCCGCTACCGAAAGGAAAGAACCGGTAGCCTGGATGAGGTTCAGATTCTGGATATTCAAAAAGAATTCACTCGTTTAAGCGATTTAGAAGAACGCCGTTTCACTATAATAGAAACCATAGAGGATCAGGGAAATCTGACTCCGGAGCTTGAAAAACTGCTCATGGAGGCTCAGACAATGACTGATCTGGAAGATCTCTATTTGCCCTTTAAACCGAAAAGAAAGACCCGTGGTGTTCAGGCAAAAGAGAAAGGCCTTGAGCCACTTGCAAAAATACTAATGGCCCAGCAGGAGATGGATCCGGAGGGAAGGGCCGGCAAATTCTTGTCGGATGAAGTTCCAACTTTGGAGGATGCATTGCAGGGGGCAAGGGATATTGTTGCTGAATGGATAAACGAGGAGACCCGGGTTCGCCGGAAACTTAGGTATATATTTGAAAATCAATCTATAATTTCTTCAAAACTGATAAAGGCTAAGGAAGAGGAAGGCCAGAAATATCTGGATTATTTTGAATTTACAGAGCCTGTAAGAAGATGTCCTTCTCATCGTTTTCTTGCAATTCTTCGAGGTGAACGGGAAGGCATATTGCGTGTTAAAGTTCAACCGGACCCCGATGAGGCAATTGACTCCATAAGCAGGTATATTATTAAATCTGGTAGTCCAAGTTCGGATCAGGTGAGCATGGCTATGACCGACAGCTATAAGCGACTGCTGGCCCCTTCCCTTGAAAATGAAACCAGAAATATTTACAAGGAAAAGGCTGACGAGTCTGCCATTAATGTTTTTGCCCGCAACCTTGATCAATTGTTATTAATGCCTCCCCTCGGGGAGAAAAGAATACTGGCAATTGACCCGGGGTTTAGATCAGGATGCAAACTGGTTTGTCTGGATGCCCAGGGACAGCTTCTTCATAACGAGACCATTTACCCCCATCCACCTCAAAAAGAGGTGAAGCAATCTGCCAGGAAGATTCAATCTCTGGTTGAAACTTATAAGATTGAAGCCCTGGCAATAGGTAATGGAACTGCAAGCAGGGAGACTGAGCAGTTCATCAGAAATAATATACGATTTGCCAAGGATGTACAGGTTTTTGTTGTTAATGAAAATGGAGCTTCTATTTATTCCGCCTCTGCGGTGGCTCGTGAAGAGTTTCCAAGCTATGATGTTACTGTGAGTGGAACGGTATCCATTGGCCGGAGACTGATGGATCCCCTGGCCGAATTGGTTAAAATTGAGCCTAAATCCATAGGAGTGGGTCAATATCAGCATGATGTGGATCAGAAGAAATTACAGGAAAGCCTGGTAAGGGTGGTTGAATCTGCTGTAAACAGGGTGGGGGTTCATGTGAATACGGCCAGCAAGCATTTATTAACTCACGTTTCCGGCCTGGGACCTCAGCTTGCTGATAATCTGGTTAGCTATATTAGAGAAAACGGACCTTTTGCTTCCAGAAAAGAGTTTCTTAAGGTCCCGCGTTTAGGAAGTAAAGCTTTCGAGCAGGCTGCCGGGTTTTTAAGAATCACAGGAGCATCCAATCCTTTGGACAATACAGCAGTTCATCCCGAGAGTTATACTGTTGTTGAAAAAATGGCCGGGGATATGGGTGTTGAAATTGCGGAACTAGTGGCTAGCCCGGAATTACACAAACAAATCAATCCCCGGAATTATGTGAGTGCAAAAGTGGGACTTCCAACGCTCAAGGATATAATATCTGAATTAGACAAGCCTGGTCGCGATCCAAGAGGGATAATCAAAATTTTCGAGTTTGATCCATCTGTGAGAGAAATGGAAAACTTGAGGGAAGGTATGATTTTGCCGGGGATTGTAAGCAATATTACCAATTTTGGAGCCTTTGTGGATATTGGCATCAAGCAGGACGGACTGATACACATCAGTCAGATTGGAGAAAAATATATAAAACACCCGGGAGAGGTACTAAACCTGAACCAACAATTAATGGTAAAGGTGATTAGTGTGGATATACCAAGGAAGAGGATACAATTGAGCTTGAAGGGAATTGAAAATTAATTATAAATTATTAATGGTAAATGATTAATGGTTAGATACTTATAGCCTGATTGCTTAATGCATATACTTATACTTAAGCCTCAAGCCATACGCCTTAAGCCTTCAAAGGATCAGGCATTCTCAAGCCATCAGTCTATTAGCTCCCCCAAATCCGAAATAATTTTGCATCCACATTTTTCCAGTCTGTATGCCGGGAAGTGCCCCTTATTGTACAAGATTATGTCAATACCGAGAGCCTGAGCAACCTCTTGATCATGGCATGTGTCGCCGACCATCAGTACCTGCTGTGGAGGAAGCCCGATTTTTTCAAGCAGTTTTCTCCCTAATTCAAGTTTACTCGCTGCATAATGATTGTTCAAGCCCGTAACGATCTGGAAATACATGCCAAGACAAAAATTATTTAACATTTCTTTTAAAACGCCTTCTTCACTGGCTGATAAAAGCGACTGGGAGACACCTGTTTTCATAAAATATTGTAAAACATCCAGAGCACCAGTCTGAAGCTTGCATACCTTTCTCTTTTTTTCATAAAGATCGATGAACTGCAGGGCAGGTATTTTGAAATCCTCTTTGGAGAAATCGAAGCCTGCACGTTCATAATAATCCCTGACAGGAAAATCAAAATGAGCCAGGTATTCCTTTTCGCTTAGAGGATTTTTGCCTCTTTGGCCTAAGAGAGTATTAATTGATTCTAAACATAACCACCTGTCGTTTAGCAGGGTACCGTTCCAATCCCAAATTACATGTTTATAATCCATCTCGATTTTTGAAGTTTTGAATATAGCAATAATTGAATGGATGGCATTCTGCGAGGGCTTTTGTATTTTTACAGCCCTAAAAGAGAGGTATCTTGATATATCCGGAAAATTTTGAATCAAAAATCGGCTTCGACCAGGTTAGGACGAGGGTGAAGAATTACTGTGAAACCAGCATGGGAATAGATTTGGTGGATCAGATTAGCATGTATACAGATAAGTCTGGGATAGTGATACTGCTGGCCGAGGTATATGAATATATACAGATCCTTGAAACAGAGAAGTCATTTAGCCTGGAAGCAGGCGAGGATATCAGTAAGGCATTGTCGCGAGGACAAATTGAAGGTAGTTTTCTGGAGATTCAGGATTTTCTCATAATCCGCAACAATCTTAAGACAATTAAGCTTCTGCAGATATTTTTCTCCAAAGCAAAACCGGAATTATATCAAAATCTTAAGGCTCTTATAAAAGATATTAGTGTATATCCTTTTATTCAGGACAGGCTTGATGCGATTCTAAATAAGCATGGGTCGATCAGGGATA
>JAUVKA010000030.1 GCA_030592205.1 Bacteroidota bacterium
AACTGAGAAATCCATCAGCAGGTATTGGGCGGAACATCCCACATACTTTTCAATTTCCCGAAACCCCGATCGATAGCCTTAGCATTTCGGGATGCCTTGGGTTGTTGGCGACCATAATATATTGATTAAGTCCAAATCTTAACAAATCTTGACAGAACCTTAAAAAAACTTCATACGTAAAAGAATATAAACCTATTAATTCGGTAAGTTTATAACGGGGCTTATCTGATGAGATCTAATTCTAAGGCTAAATATCGTCGACAAATATTGATTTACTCGCTGGTAATTATACTGCCGGGTATCTTTCTGAGCATTCTGGCTTACAGGGGGATTTACGAAAATATTGCCATGGCAGACAGGATAATAGAAAAAAGACTTGAGCGAAAAAGCAAGTATTTTTTCGGCAGTATCGAGGATTCTATTAATGTGTACCTTAATGCCTTTTTATTTGAGGATATTATATGGAGTAATAATACTTTGAGTCTTAAGCCTGAGAGTAAAGCTCATCAGTACCTGAATGATGATATTATTCTGCTTGCTGCTGGAAAACAGTCATCAGGAAACATTAAATTTTTTGACCATATCTCCTTATCAAATATCGATGAAAAACTATTCCTACAAGGCATGCCCGGGGGTCTTGGTTATCATCTTAAAAAAAATATCAGCATTGAGTTTAACAGAACCGACAGGTACCAGCCGCCTTATGTCAATTTTTTTGAAGATTCCCTTTCGGCAATTCTGATAACCCGCCTGAATCAAGACTTTAACTTAGCTTTTTTGCTTGACACAAAAGAACTTGTTAGAAGGAACATTACAGTACTGGAAGAGACGCAGGGCTTTCCCAACATAATCGCCTGGCGGCTCCTTGATGAATATGGCCGTGCACTCTGGGCGTCCCCGGAATTCAAAGGAAAAAACCATATTAATTTTAATTCTGTTAAGTATGGAAGCTGGACACTGCAGCTTGAGGAGGTGCATAAAAATGCCCTGGCAGTTATCTGGGAAGCCGAACAACAATACTTAGTCGCAGGATTTATTTTCGTAATAGCAATCATGGGGCTTGGATTATTGCTAACAATACGCTCATTAACAAGGGATTACAAGCTTTCTCAGATGAAATCTGACTTTGTGTCAACTGTATCCCATGAATTTAAAAGTCCGCTCACATCGATCAGAATGATGAGTGAGAGGCTGGCAAGTAAGAAAGTGGGATCTGAGGCGAGGAAGCAGGATTATTTTAACAGCATGCTGGCCCAGAGTGAGAGGTTATCGCACCTGGTTGACAATATACTTGATTTCTCAAGGATGGATAAGGGGCGGAAAACCTATCATTTCGAACATTGCAATGTAGTGAGGCTCGCACGGGAAGTTATTGACTACCTGCTTATCAGACATAAAGAACATGGCTTCCAAATCGACATAAATTATACTGAGGATCCACTTATTGCCATGGTTGATTGTCAGGGTATCCACCAGGTTTTTTATAACTTAATAGAAAATGCAATTAAGTATTCCGGGGAATCGAATAAAATCGACATTAGCTTAAGCAGGAAACTTGAAATAATTAAGGTAACTGTAAAAGACTATGGTATCGGGATATCGAAGAAAGACCAAAAGAAGGTTTTCGGGCAGTTTTACCGGGCTGAGAAAGTGAGCAAAGAAGTAGTGAAAGGAAGTGGTATAGGATTGTCCATTGTAAGCGAGATTATCAAAGCACATCATGGGATGATTGAACTGGAGAGTGAATTGGGTAAAGGGAGTGCTTTTACTTTTCAAATTCCTGTAAATCAAAAATAATAGATGATGCAAAAGATGCTAATAGTAGAAGACGACCCTGATATCAGGATGGTTCTGTTTGATGAGTTTGACCAGGAAGGATATGATGTTGACCTTGCAGAAACCGGGACCGAAGGCCTCAAGAAGGGGGAAAGTCTTGAATATGATATTATTCTCTTAGACCTGATGCTTCCCGGGATTGGTGGCATTGAGATCTGTAAAGACCTGAGAAGCAAAGGAGTCGGTACGCCGATTATAATGATCACCGCCAAAAGCCAGGAGATTGACAAGGTCGTTGGGCTGGAGGTCGGCGCCGACGATTATGTTACCAAGCCCTTCAGTCTGCATGAGCTCCATGCCAGGGTAAAAGCAGTATTAAGGAGGCCCAGGAAGCTAATGTCGGAAGGCAATGATATTGTTTTGAGTGCGGGACCTTTTGTCCTTGATCCCGGCAAGAACTCCATGACAAAGGATAGAGAAACCATCAGGTTAACGAGTATTGAATTTGCCCTGTTCAGGTACCTGATGGAAAATGCCCAGCAGGTGTTGCCCCGCGACCAGATCCTGGATGAGGTCTGGGGCAAGGAAATCTATATTACCCCCAGAACCGTTGACACTCATATTGCCAATCTCAGGAAAAAGATAGGCGACGACCAGACTGATTCCCGATGGATTATTGGGATCAGGGGGGTTGGGTATAAGTTTGTGGGGGAGTAACGAATTATTAATTGTAAATTGTTAATTATAAATTATTTAAAGTTCGACAACCTGAGTGTCCCCGATTATCGGGGCAGGCTATCCCGGACTTGATCCGGGATCCAATGGCGCCTTGACCAAGATGATAAAAGCTATAAACAAAATATCAATCATCATCCTTCTCGTAGCTACCTTCGCCTGCTCCCCCACCAGGCACCAAATGCCAATCACAACATCCTCCGAGGAGGCGAGGGAGTTGTTTCTTAGGGGCAGGGAATTGTCAGAGAATGGCCTGGGAGTTAGAGCTGATACACTTATTAAACAGGCTATTGCTCTTGATCCTGATTTTGCTCTCGCCCATCTTTTTATCAGTTCGCAAATCGGTGTTCCTAAAGCTAAGGAGTTAATCAACAAAGTGAGTCTAGGTGAGGCATTGATGATAAGAGCAACTGAGGCCTACTATTCTGGTGATTTTATTGTATCAGACCTGACAACTGACAGCTTAATCGACATGTTTCCCAGAGATAAAAATTGTCTGTTATTCGCAAGTATAAATTTTTACAACCGTGATATCACAAAAACCATTGAATATTTAAATAGAGCTTCAGAAATAGACCCGTATTATGCAGCCCCATACAACCTATTAGGTTATCAAATGATAGATCTGAATAGGTTCGATGAAGCTAAGGCCGCTTTCTTGAAGTATCTTGATATATATCCAAATTCAGGAAATATTTTGGACTCCTTTGCAGAAATGCTCCTTAAAATGGGCCACTAGTATGATGGCCAATATCCATTTTATTGAAGGAGATCTCCCAGGCACATTAGATATAATTGATCAACAGATTCGAATTGCCAATGAGGAAAATGATCTTAACAGAGTTATCAGGGGAATCCATTTAAAGGGATGGTATGCAATGCAAGGGGGGATGCCAGAACTTGCCCTTGACATATTTACAAAGGGACTTAATATCATCAAATCCACTGAGGAGATTAAAAACAAATTGTCTCTGACCATGTGGTTGCATGGTAGTCTGAGTTTGTTATACGGAGAATTGGGAATGATTGAAAAAGCAGAAGAGCATTTGAATGAAGTCAGAAAATTCTATCGAAATAATATAAACACGGAAACTAACAATAACTTTTATTGCGCTTATGAAGCTGGCTTTGCCATCAGTCAAGGTGATTATAAGTTGGCCATCAATCAAGTGCAGGTAAAGGCTGACCGGGGCTCAATAGCCTGTGCATATTACACTGCTCTCGCCTTTGATCTGGCTGGAAACCACGTGCAAGCCAAAAAATATTATAATATGGCCCTCCTTTCGGTAAATCCCTATTTTTCAGGATTTTTCTTTACTAAGATCAAAAAAAAGCTGGAGGAACTCAGTGAATAAATTCTAGTTGCTTCCTGGTTTCAGGATAATAAAAATAATTATTCATTGACCCATTGGCTAATTGAAATCCTTGACATTTCTTAACAAAACTTGACATATTCTCCATAGTTAACCAACTGACAGGTTCTAATTTAGGCACTTAATCAAAACCTATGAGGAAAATGAAAACACTTCAAATTATTGCCATTATCGCACTTATGCTACCGTGCATAGTGCTGGCACAGGAGCAAACAAGCAGACAAAAATTGTCTGAACATGAAGATAATTTCAGAGTTAACAATAAGAATTACGAGCCCAGAATGCTTAAGGCAGGATTAAATTCTCACAAAGAATTGGATTCAATGTTGCTATATATTTATTATGAGGGTGATTCAGTGAGAGATAGGAAGTGGGAATTTAGCTTTGATGAAATGGATAACAAAACAATGCAGGCTAATTATGTTTGGGATCTGGAAAACAATAAATGGCAAGCATATGGTGCTAATTTTTGTTTTCCGGATGGGTGTGGCAAACATGAATATATATTTGATTCAGCCGGAAGGATTCTTGCACATATTACATTTAGCTGGAGCGATGAATGGTATGCATCTGGTAAAATTGAATACAATTATAATGAAGAGGGAAAACTCTCCCTATACACTGTTTATGATTGGGATTATGTTCACAACGACTGGAGACAATCTGAATATTGTGTTTATAGATACGATGACTCTGGTATTTTATCATGGAAAAATGAGTATGAGTGGGATTTTGAACAAAACGAATGGGTTCGACACGAAAGAATTGAATACAATTATGATGGAGATGAACGCTCGACTATAGAAACATATTACCATTGGGACACAATCCAAAGAGATTGGACTTATCATAGTCAGTATGAATACAGTTATGATACATCTGGATACCAAACACAAAAGATTTATTCAAGATGGAACTCCGATCAAAACGATTGGAAGCCAAATAGTAAGATTGAATCAAATTATGATGATGGAAGATTAGTTTTAGAAATGAATTATCATTATTCAGGGCTAAACCATTGGGAAGCTGAAAATAAAACTGAATACAGTTATAATGATGAAGGAAAAATGATATTGGAATTACATTATCATAATGGTGGACGTTGGAGAATAACAGATAAGATTGAAAGGAACTATGATACAGACAATGATATTACCATGATAGTGACATCTGGGTTGATTGAAGGTAATTTAGAAGTTTTAATGAAACACTTTTACCATTATTCCTCACCAGCCACAGGAATTGATCATTTAACAGATGATGAAGTTATCCTATTCCCCAACCCCACCTCAGGCATCATCAACATTACAGGATTAACTCAGCGCGCAGAAGTTAAAATGTACTCCATTCAAGGGCAGCTGATGAAATCGTTTACTCAGGTTGAGGACCTTATTAATGTCTCCGACTTGAAATCAGGTATTTATATTTTGCAACTCTCAACTAACAATGGTAACTTGGTCAGAAGAATTGTGATTGAAAAATAAAATCGCAAAAATGCGTCTATGAAAAGCAAAACCTTGCTTTGTATATTCGTTCTAGTCTTAGGAATAACCGCCTGCAACCCCACCAGGCACCAGATGCCTGTTACAACCTCATCGAAGGAAGCCAGGGAGTTATTTTGGCAGGCTTTAGAATTGATTGAAAATTCTGAAACAATCAAGGCTGATAAATATCTTAAGCAGGCCATTGATCTTGATCCGGATTTTGCTCTGGCCCATCTTTCTTTAAATTTCGAAGCAGGAGTCACCAGAGCAATGCAATTTGTAGATAAGGTTAGCCATGCCGAAAGTCTGATGATCAGAGCTAAAGAGGCATGGGTGAGGAAGGATTTCTTGTTGTGCGACAAAATTTTGAATACTCTGGTTAATCTACTCCCTAAGGACAAACACATCTTTTATTATGCAGGTCGATTAAGTAACTTCAAAAATCCGGAGAAAGCTATTGAATACTATAAGAAGGCCATTGAGCTTGATCCCCATCACCCTCCCCCCCATAATCAATTGGGTTATCAATTGATGAAACTAAAAAGATATGAAGAAGCGGAGGACGCTTTCTACCGGTATCTTGACATGCATCCAGAATCAGGCAATGCCACTGACTCTTATGCAGAACTGCAACTTAGAAAAGGAGAAGAAGAAGAGGCTATCAAATATTATAAAAGGGTATTATTTTTAGAACCTTCATTCTCTTATGTATATGTGAAATTAGCATGGATTTACATCCATCAGGGGAATTTTCAAGAGGCCAAAAAAAACATCAATAGGCTATTTGAGCTTGAAATGCGTCCTGATGACAGGAAAATGGCTCATAGCATGTTTGCTAACATTCAATTCATCCAAGGAAATCTTTCCGGTGCTTTAGATATTTTGGACCAGCTTATTGAAAGTTACATTAAGGAAAATAATCCTGGCGAAGCCATCAGGGGAATACATTTCAAGGGATGGTATGCTATGCATGGTGATATGCCAGAACTCGCCCTTGAAACATTCACAATGGGATTAAACATGATCTATGGTTCTGCAGAAGAGCTGGAATTCAAACTAAGTCTCACTTTGGGGCTTTATGGGAGCCTAAGTGTACTTTATGGAGCTATGGGTGACAAGGTAAAAGCAAAACAGCATCTTGAGGAAGCCCGAATGATAAATAATAATTCTGATCTTGATCAAATTGACAGGAGATTTTATTGTGCTTGTTCAGCCGCTTATAATATTTACGAAGGGAATTATGAGCAGGCTATTAAAGATGCAAAGTTATTTGCCGATCTGGCATCGGTTCCATGTAAATATTACATGGCACTTGCTTATGATCTTTCTGGCAATCGAGAACAGGCAATTAAGTATTACGACATGGCCTACAAAAACATCAATCCTTATTATACAGGCTTCTTTTTCAATAAAAGTAAAAACAGGCTGGAGGAACTCTCCGAGCAAGACGCAAGACGAAAGACGCAAGAATAAAGATCAAAGAATCCCCCTGAATTAACAGTGAACGAAGTGAGCGCAATTACCTGAATTAACCCTTTTTCTTGACAAAACTTGACAAAACTTGACATATTCTCCATAATTAACCTCCTGACAGGTTATAATTTAGGCACGTAACCAAAAGCTGTCAGTACAATGAAAACACTTCAAATTATCCTCTTCGCTGCATTGATTTTCCCATTTATCGCACATGCCCAGAGTGGGACCTGGGAAACAGGAAAAACTCCCATGCCAGTTGAAAAATATATGTATTCTTCGACAGTAGCAAATGGAAAAATTTATGTCATGGGAGGGGCTGTTAAGCCAGATAATAACTATCTATGGTATGGTGTCGGTGTAAATAGTATCGAAGTTTATGATCCGATAACTGACAGCTGGGATACGACTAAAACAGATATGCCAATTGGAAAGGCATACTCATCCATTGCAACCATAGATAATCTGTTATATGTATTCGGTGGCTGGAATAGTAACATCATGACCGGCACAATTCAAGTATACAACACTGAAACAGACACCTGGGACACCAGTAGGACTCCTATGCCAACTGCACGTGGAGGTTGCAAGGCAACTGTACTGGAGGGCAAAATTTACGTCGCTGGCGCATGGGATTCAGACCCAAGTATAGCAGGATGTTTTGAGTGCTATGATCCCGAATATAATCGTTGGATGACTTTGCCGGATTTACCTGAACCAGTAGGTCAATTATCCATGGAAGTCATTGAGGGGAAAATTTATATTTCGGGAGGCAATAAATATACTGGCAGCTACAACATTCCACGAAAGACTATTCAAATTTATGATCCAGTTGCCTATTCCTGGCATATTTGTAAGGCTGAGTTAACAGATGCTTATTGGAATTATGGAACTTGTCATATAGAAGACCGGATATATGTCCTTGGAGCGATGGGACCATTGGAGAATGGTGATTATCTGGATTATCCGATTGTCGAGGTATTCGACACAAAGAATAATATTGTTTTTAAAGTATCTGATATTCCAACTCCGCGTTACTTCTGTGGAGTCCATCTAATTGATGGGAAAATATATGTTATCGGAGGATTGGAACCAGGGGTCAGCTGGGACAATTATACAGTAGATCTCCATACTGAAGTGGAAGTATTTACTCCGGAGGTAAATCTTACATACACCAGAAACATCAACATTGATAAGAAATATTTAAATCCGGATTTTGATTCTTTACCCGTTCAAACTGACTTTGTCAACGACCTGAATGCCGAATTTTCATCATATGCAATCTTTACAGGACTTTCTGATATGGCTACGGATTCTGTATTACTTTATGATGATGGCTTGCATGATGACGGAGCTGCCCTGGATGGATTATACGGAACTTACATATCCGTTGACACCGAGGATGAATTTATGCTTGGTATTAGCTCATTCAGAGCGGATAATGGAAATTATCTTATTCGTGATGACATTTACCGTTTTACCAGTATCGGCCCCCTCACCTTCGATGGTTTCGAATTTCCTACCGAAGATACAATCCCTGATCCAGGGGATAATTTCACCGTTTATTCTATCCTTAGAAACCTTGGGCAAACAACAGCCGCTACAGCAGTAACCGCGTTTATAACAAGTCATAATGATTATGCTACTGTTTCTGACCGCAAACTCATTTTTGACGATATTGAAGCCGGTCATACAACCCTTACGACCAGCCGGAAAGTAATAAGTATTTCTGAAGACTGTCCTGATGGTAGCCTGCTAAGCTTCGCCATAGATGTTTATAGTCATTATATACTTTTCTGGCAGGATACTTTCCAGATAAAAGTAGGGTATGGGTTTATTTCGGGTATCGAGGATTTAGAAATACCTAAGACTGACAATGTCAACATCTTCCCCAACCCCACCTCCGGCATCATCAACATTATAGGATTAGCGGAGCCGGCGGAGGTCAGGGTTTACTCAATTCAGGGGCAACTCATGAAAAAGTTTTCTCAAATAGAAAATACAATTGATGTCTCCGACTTAAAATCAGGCATTTATATTTTGCAACTCTCGTCAAAGGGTGGTAACCTGGTGAGGAGGATAGTGAAGGAGTGACCCTTCGACTACGCAGGGAACGGGTAAAAAATGATAAATGACGGGTAACGGACTATTTCCCTACAATCCAATTGATATAATTGTAAAGTCCCTGAATTCCTGAGCTATGGTTATTGAGGTCTCGAGCTCTTCTTTTGTTAAATAAACCGTTTTGTCAGGATATCTGATCTGAACACTGAAACCATTAAGTAATATTGCTTTATCATATTGGTCTTCAGTTATCACAGTCTTCTGTGACAATAAATCCAGCAGATATATCAGGTTATGAGAACGAACAAATTCGATCTCACGATGAATAAGGATGGCTTTAAGGTATTTCTCCGCAGCTTGTTGACAATGAAATGCAATGGTATCGAAATATTCCGGTAAGTGTAGAAATATGAGCTTCGCAGAGCCCAAATCATGATCGGCACTATCAACCCACTCTTTTATATGGTCCTCACGGTCGCTCATAAAGAACCTTCGATGTTTTAATTGCCGAATTTATAAAAGAATACTTTTCATTTTTTTCTTTCTCAAATTCATTATTGGTATATACTAGAATATCCATTGGTATCATGGAACCAATTAACATCTTTTGTATGTCAAAACTTCTCCTATGTCGCGGAAGGTCAGTATCCTTAATTATTAATAGATCTATATCACTGTCAATATTTGGCATACCTGTGGCATATGAACCAAACAAAATTATTTTATCCGGATTGAACATAACGGCAATCCTTGTAACTACTTCATTTATTTTACTTGTTTCGATCATAGTAGTATAAGTACTGTCCGCAATTTAAAACTTTTTTTTTCGAGATGTGGCATGTCTGACTTGTTTTGTGGAAATATTGAAACCACAATTGATGTCTCCGACTTAAAATCAGGTATTCAATCAGATGGTTTGGTCAGAAAATCTATCAGATTGTACCAGCTAATTCCAGACCGATCGCTGCCAAATAACTTCTGTATCAATCCCCATGTAATCGTGAATAAGTTTATCACGCATTCCAGCCATTTCTTTCCATGGAATTTCAAAATGAACCTGCTTAAAATCGTTGGAAACCTTTTTTGAAGCTTCTCCAATTATCTCAATATTCCTGATCACAGCATCTATTACCAAATCAGTGTGTACAAACTGATCATGCGTCATACCATTAGAATACTCAAAAATCTTTTCTATTACATCCAGAATGTGTTCAATATAAATCAGATCATCTTTCATGCCTGGTAAATGATCTTAATATCCTTATTTATGCTAGATCTTATCCTGCTATTCCTTAGGGAACCTTCTGTTACTAAATCAACCTTTCTACCAATGAGGGCCGACAATTGGTTTTCAATATCAATGAGTTTAAGCAATGATGGCGATTTGGAGAACTTAACCAGAATATCAACATCACTGTCATCTTTCATCTCATTTCTGGCAAAAGATCCGAAGATACCAATCATCAGCGGATTGAAAGACAATAACCGTTCTTCAATAATTCTCACAATTTCCTGATTATCCATTTGAAACTGATATTTAGACAAATATAGCAAATCAGTAGTATATTTCAACGGTGGTGAAGAAGTGAGACACTGCTGCATGAATACATAAATTGGCAATTCGCAGATTCTATTTATTCATTAACAACTTACCCTCTGTTGACTCCAGAAATGCGTTACTCTGTACTAAAAAGAGTTGCATTTCATCAATATCTTCACCAATAATATTATCGGAAAATTCATGAGCCCTGGCAAATATTTTCCACTTTAAACTGCTTTTTGGTAATTTTTTTCCATCATAAGCCAGGAATCAGCAAATATTTTCCACTTTAACCTATATTTTGGCTATTATTTTCTATTATAATCGAAAACCTGCGAATTTATTCCACTAAGCTGTTGGACAAAGAAAAGAAATCATCAAAGCTCACAGGAGAAGTTGAAGAGTTGTCCCCCTTCCCTAATAACTGATCCCCATTCCCTGCAAAAGCAAAGCCCCGGAAATTTCCGAGGCTTTTCTTTTACTTGTGGTACCACCTGGAATCGAACCAGGGACACACGGATTTTCAGTCCGTTGCTCTACCGACTGAGCTATGGTACCTCCCTTTTACCCAGTAATTTTTGGGTTGACAAATGTAAACCAAAATTTGAATTTGACAAAATAGCCCAGTTTAAAACTTCCTTGTTTAAATTCTTTTCAAATAATATCTTGTAATTGCCGAATTTTATACCTTTGCAGGCCATAACGAACGAGTTGTAAGTGAAGCATTATCAACATACTCTGCAAAATGGGATCCGATTGGTCCATATCGACCAGGATTCACCTGTAGCCTACTTTGGTCTGCTTGTGAATACCGGCTCAAGGGATGAAAAGGAAGATGAACACGGGATGGCCCATTTCATAGAACATGCTATTTTCAAGGGGACCAAACACCGAAGAGCTTATCATATCCTTAGTCGGCTCGATGACGTGGGAGGCGACTTAAATGCCTATACCACTAAGGAGGAAACAGCTTTCTATGCATCTTTTTTGTCTCCTCATTATGAACGTACAATAGAGCTGATAGGCGATATAGTATTCAACTCAGTATTCCCCATAGCTGAGCTGCAAAAGGAGAAAGAGGTAATAATCGATGAAATTAATTCGTATAAGGATAGTCCTGCCGAATTGATCTTTGATGATTTTGAAGAACTTATTTATGCCGATCACCCGATAGGTCGCAACATTCTCGGCACCCCGGAAACACTAAATCGGTTTGGCCGACCAGAAATTGAATCCTTTCTGAAAAAAAATTACCACACCGACCAGATTGTGCTGTGTTCAGTGGGAAAAATACCATTCAGCAAATTAGTACGATATGCTGAAAAGTACTTTGGTGTAGTTCCGGAAAACAGAAGAAGAAAGCGCAGAAAAGGATTTAAGAACTACAAGGCAATTGAAGAAATAAGGGACATGAATACCCACCAGGTTCATTGCATATTGGGTAATGTTGCCTACAATGCGAGAAATAAGAAACGACTCAGCCTGGTTCTCCTGAATAACCTCCTCGGCGGACAGGGCTTAAACTCCCGCCTTAACCTATCGCTTCGTGAAAAATATGGATATGCCTACAATGTGGAATCTACCTTTACTCCATATTTCGACACAGGTGTCATGAACATCTATTTTGGTACGGATAAAGACAAATTAGACAAAAGCCTCAAACTTGTCCACAAAGAATTAGCTAAACTTTGCCATCAAAAACTTGGCCCCCTACAGCTAAAACGAGCCAAAGACCAAATGATAGGGCAGATTGCTATATCCACCGATAACAAGGAAAACCTATTGTTTACACTTGGCAAATCTTATCTGCTCTTCAATGAATTCGAAGACCTTTCTAAGGTCAATGCAAGTATCAATGCTATCACAGCCAGCCAATTACTAGAAGTGGCAAATGAGACTCTGTATCCATCTCAACTTTCCCTTTTGATCTACAAATGAGTTCCCATGAGAAAAATATTGGATTCCAGGAAGAAAAATTAGCCAGGTATATTGCTGATCACAGCCAGGAAGAGGATCCCCTTTTAAGTGAATTATCCAGGGAAACATTCCTGAAAATTTATCATCCCCGTCGGGCCTCAACTCGTTTTTCCGGTCATCTTCTGGCAATGTTCAGCTCGATGATACGCCCCGAGAAAATCCTTGAAATAGGAACTTTTACCGGCTATGGAGCTATTTCCATGGCGAAAGGACTAGCTGAAGGAGGGATGCTTCACACAATTGAAGTTAACGACGAACTGGAAGATCTTATCAGGAAGTGGATTGAAAAAGCTGGTCTGGGAAATAATATCACTCTGCATATTGGCGATGCCCTGGAAATTATTCCTCAATTAAATGAAACTTTCGACCTGGTCTTTATTGATGGTGAGAAAAACCAATATCAGGATTATTACAAGGTCGTTATAGACAAAGTAAAAAGCGGTGGATTTATCCTGGCCGACAATGTGCTCTGGAGCGGGAAAGTTGTGGATGAAAAAATCCCGGCCAAGGACCATTTTACTCGCGGGATTCGTGAATTCAATAAAATGGTTCAGGAAGATGAAAGAGTAGACAACCTGCTCCTACCCGCCTACGATGGTATAATGATTATAAGGAAGGCTTGAGGCTTATGGCTTGAGTAAAAGTATAAGGGCAAGTTTTTAGGCTGGGGCATTAGGAACAAGTATTCAATGAGCTCATTACATATGACTTATACTCACAACCTGAACTTTTACATTTCCTTAAGCCTCACGCCTAAAGCCTCAAGCCTTCTAAAGCTATTTTATTTATCTTTGGCCAAAGCCTGAAAATATTATGAAAAAAAAAATCTTTCTATTGAGTATTTTACCCCTTCTTTTTCTTTTCAGCTGTAACAAGGAAAACCCCAAAATTGAAATTCAGACATATAAAGGCCTGATAATTATCGAGCTGGACATCCAGAATGCACCAATTACTGCAGGCAATTTTCTCGAATTAGTTGAGAAAGGCATATTTGACGGAGGTTCATTTTACAGATCAGTCAGAGGAGAGACTGATGAAAACAACCCTGTGCGTATAAGAGTAGTTCAAGGGGGAATTTCTCGAAAAGCTGACAAACCAAAGGTGGACCCCATTCCTCATGAAACTACAGAAGATACAGGAATAAAACATGAAAATATGGTAATTTCCATGGCCAGGAATGAACCTGGAACTGCCTCCACTGAGTTCTTTATTTGCATTGGTGATCAACCGGAATTGGATTTTGGCGGCAAACGCAATCCTGATGGGCAGGGTTTTGCTGCTTTTGGACAAGTGCTTGTGGGAGAAGATATTGTGCATAAGGTCTGGGGAAGTCCAGCTATGGGAGAACAAATTGATCCTGTTGTGCCAATTCATAAAATTCTGGTGAAATAATGGCACTTTACAAGCACGCCATACAGTTGAGCGACCGTGGCATGCGTGTTATCCGCTTTCCTTTGACGAGATTGGTCATCGCTATTTCCATAATCCTTCTCAGTACTACTATCGCCTATCTTATTGCTCAGGGGCTGATCCAGCTTATCGGCACAGAACCTTTTCAATACTTCAATAAAACTGTCCAGATAATTTTCATCTGTGCTTTTTCCATACTGTTTTACTGGATATATGTGGCTCTATTCGAAGGAAGACCCCTATCTGAATTATCTGTGAAATCCCTGATACCCCAGTTGGGCCTGGGCTTACTTCTTGGCTTGGTTTTTATATCTATAATCATATTTATTATCAGCCTATTTGGTGGATACCGAGTCCTTGGTTACAATAAGTTTATAGTACTGATACCCGTTCTTCTTATGTCCATTCAGGCTGGTGTTTTTGAGGAAATCCTAACACGAGGTGCATTGTTTCGTATAGTTGAAGAAGGCCTGGGAACATGGTGGTCTATCTTAATCTCTGCCCTGGTTTTCGGGTTTTTACACATCTGGAATCCAAATGCAACTGTATTCAGCTCTGTGTCTATTGCCATGACGGCCGGGGTAATTCTTGCACTATTCTATGTTTTAACGCGTAAGCTTTGGGTACCTATCGGGATTCATATTGCCTGGAATTTCACTCTTGGGGGAATTTATGGAGCAGCAGTTTCAGGAGGAGATGCTGAGGGTTTGATTATTGCAGAAATGGAAGGTCCGGAATTGCTTACAGGTGGGCCATTCGGACCGGAAGCTTCAGTGGTAACAGTAGTTTTCTTTGTTTTTCTTGGTATATATCTCGCCTGGAGAGCAATAAAGAAAGGGGCGATAAAGAAACCTATGTGGAAATCATAGTATTGCGCAGCATAAACAAAACTGCTTATGATCAGGAACGCTCACATATCAGATATTGATACTATCGCCAGATTTCAAGTAGCAATGGCCCTCGAAACTGAAAACATGGAACTGGACATTGAAACAGTCACCAAAGGAGTACAGGCATTTATAAAAGTATGTACATCCACTTAAAGGAGATGATGAAGGAGGATGATTCAATTGGTAGTATTCGCCTGTACGTTGATACAAGCAATATCAGAGCTCAAAAAGTATATGAAGCCCTTGGGATGAATAGGGAACACTACAGGCTGTATGAGGAGATGAAGTAGGGACCGGGCTTGTCCCGGTCCTCGATAGCACAAATAAAAAATTCAGAAAAACCGCCCGTAGGAACCGGGCTTGTCCCGATCCTTGAAGGCACAGGTAAAAATCTGGGGAATCCAGGCGCCGCAGATAAAAAAAGGTCCAAAACTTTTGTCTTGAACCTCCCTTTTTCCTTTTGACTTCAGACTTACTTGCGGCTTCCTGCCTTTTTACTCATCCTTTTCCTTAAGCCTCAAGCCTTACGCCTTAAGCCTTAAGTTTGTACCCAGGGCCGGGCTCGAACCGGCACGGCCTAATGGCCACTGGATTTTAAGTCCAGCGCGTCTACCAATTCCGCCACCTGGGCAAATGAGTGTGGGTGTGTTAAGAAGTGTGTGTGTGTACTTAAAAGCCTGAATGTGATAGATCATCCAGGCTTTCTTTTGAGCGGGAAACGGGACTCGAACCCGCGACCCCGACCTTGGCAAGGTCGTGCTCTACCAACTGAGCTATTCTCGCTTTTGGGACTGCAAATATAAGGTATCTTTAGCTTTTTGGGAAATATTTCAAAAAAAAGTATCAATTTTTAGGCTTTCCCTCCAAGCTCTCTGTAGCGAAAACAATCTGTCAGATGGTCATTCACAACACCAGCTGCCTGTAGAAAT
>JAUVKA010000147.1 GCA_030592205.1 Bacteroidota bacterium
AGATTTTATATTTCATCATTATTTAAGATTTATGCTGAAGGAAATATTCGGAGTGAAACCAAGGAGTGTGACATCAGTTTCCAGTAATTCTCCCTCAATAACTTCGTATTGTTTGTACCAAACATTTTTCCTGTTGTAAACATTGAACAGGGTGATTCCCAGGGTGCCAATTCCCAGACCACCAAGATTTATTTTATACTGTGCTGACAGGTCGAGGCGATGGTAATCCGGGAGTCGGAATGAGTTTTTATCTCCAACAGTTACATAGTCTTTTGTGCTTCCATCGGGGAGGATCAATTCGTAAGCTCCCAGGGGTGCTGTATATGGTTTTCCGGTTCCATAAATCCATACAGCAGAGAAAGTCCAGTCGCGATATTTATAGGTGTTGATTGTTTTAAACTCATGGGACACATCATGACTGGCTGGAAAGGGATCCGGTCCGAAAACATCAAATTGATGCTCCACTGTTTGGTAGGTATATGACAGCCATCCACTATAATCACCCCTTTTTTTCTGTGCCAGGAATTCAACGCCCTGAACATCCCCTGAGCCCTCATAAAAGAACTCATCGTAGTTTATTTCACGATAGGCAGGAACATACTGGAGGGTATATTCTGTTAGGCCATCCAGGGTTTTGTAAAATGCATCAACTCCAAGCAGAAGATCCCTGTTTTCCCAGCTCAGACCTGCAATATAATGCATACTCTTTCCCACCGGAATGGTTTCTCCATCGGCAAGCAGCCAAAAATCCCGGCTCCCTGATTCCAGATCATCCCGGATGATACGATTTGTGAACTGATGATAAATTCCCCATGATCCTTTAAGTTTGATTTTATCAGTGACACTCAGGTTCGCATTGAATCTGGGTTCCCAATAGACCTCCTTGGTTTTATTATACCAACTGGTACGAAGGCCGGGGGTTATAGTAAGGCGATCGAATAGTTTCAAGCGATCCTGAAGATATAAAGCTGTAAGAAATCCGTCGTTAGTCCGATCCTGAATACTGATGGTATCATTCCTGGTATATAGATAATCAACCAGATAGTAGGAACCCTGAAAGCCGAATTCCACCTGGTTGTTCTTGCCCGTTTTCCACTCGGTTGATTGTTTTATGGAGTAATCATACAGATCATTGTTTTCAAAAATACCCATATTTCTTGTCCCTCCCTGATCTGATCTCATAAAACTGCTTTCAGAGGTCATGTTACGGGTACTGAAGTAGTTGGAGAATGACCCCAGGGTGTTGGTGTATAATTTTTCCGACCAATGCTTCGACCATTTCAAACTTGATCCCCAGTTTCCCCAATCGCTTAGATCCGTTCTGCCTCCCGAGATTGACATTCCCCCTTTGGAGAAATTAAAATCGCTTGAATTATCAAGAATATCCTGACCATTATAGAAACTCAGGGAAAAGATATCATCAGAGGTGGGTTTGAATGTTATTTTCCCATTCAGATCATAGAAATAAGAGTTTGGTGTTGCCTCTCCCATGAAACGGTTCATCTGACGGCCGGTAGGCATGGGTGTAGGTTGAGTAGCTGTGTTATTCTGGAACTGATCAAATATTTTTGTGTAAAGTGATGATTGGAATGATCGTCTCCCAGAAAGAAGAATTGATCCCTTGCCGGCCAGGGGAATTTCCATAAAGGCATTTGCGCTGATGAGGCCGATATTGCCGCCTGCATCAAAACCTTTCTCGTTACCATCTTTTCCCGTAATCTCCATGACACTGCTCAGTCGGCCTCCGTATTTCGATTCATACCCGCCCTTACTGAGTTTCACATCTTTTATTGCATCAGCATTAAAGGCTGAAAACATTCCAAAAAGATGATCAACATGATATACTGTGAAGCCATCATAAAGAACAAGATTTTGATCAGGAGTACCGCCTCTTACGAATAGGCCGGAAGAAGATTCCTGACTACCTGAAATCCCGGGAAGCAATTGAAAAGTCCTGAAAATATCTTTTTCACCAATAGAAGGCAGCTCGGCAATTTTTGAAGGAGCGATGCTAACCAGGTTTGTGCGGTTAGATATTCTCATGAGCTCCTCCTGTCGGCCTGTAATCATTACCTCACCGATCTGGGTAGTGGATGGATTGAGATGAATCAACATCTCCTTAAAATTCATATCAGGATTAAGCCGGATTAGATTAGACTCATAACCAACATATCGTACTAGAAGACTTGCTGTATCTATTGGCACATTGAACAGGGTGAAATACCCATCCATATTGCTTATTGTGCCATTTAATGTGCTGTCGATAATAATTTGAGCATATGGCAGAGTTTCGCCTGACTTAGAGTCCTTTACCTGACCGGTAATTGTAAAATCCCTGTAGGTTCCCGGCTTGGTTTTGCCCGGTGGCTGGTAATTGATATCAATACCAACTGGTCGTATTATTACTCTGCGACCAACAATTTTAAAATTATATTGATCCGGGTTGAGCAATTCTTCGAGGCATTTATTGAGCTCTGTATTTACGAAAGAAGTTCCCTTATGTATAGAACTGGGAAATAAATCTGCTGGATAATCAAGCTCAAGTTTATAATTTACTGCTAAGGTCCGGAAAATATTATTAAGGTTCTTTCCATAAAACCTTTCATTAATCACAATCGTTTTGTCCTGACCCAAAGCACTTTGCGAAAGGGTGAAAAGATAAAACAAGATTAATACAGTAATGGATGCTTTTCGTAATATACTTCTCATCTATAGTTTTTAATATTAACGCTTAGATAGGGGAATACCCAAAAGGTTTAATTCTGCTCGCCTTCAGCTCGCATAGGTGTATTGTGCTCACTGCGTTCGCTGTGTATTAGGTGTATTTCGCTCACTGGGTTCGCTGTTAATTAAGTGTATTAGGTTAATTGGGGGCAAAAGTTTACTTACAACCTGAATCCTGAGCCTTGAAGCCTACTTGAGCCTTGAGCCTTGAGCCTTTGGTTTTTTTCCCTACCTTGAGCCCTGTTGATTTTGAAAACCATGAAATATACTTTTACTCTTGTCCTCTGTATATTGACTACAGTCCTGTTTTCACAGGAGAAACTCGATTATTATCTACCTGAAGGAGTAGAATACAATCCTGATATCCCAACTCCGGAACAGGCTATTGGCCACCAGATCGGTGAGTTCCATATCACCTACGATAAGTTGGTTCGATATATGGAAAAGCTTGCCGAAGCCTCAGACCGGGTGAGTATTGAATTCACGGGATATACCCATGAGAAGCAGGCCCTGATGCTGGTTTCTTTCACATCACCAGCCAATCAGCAAAAACTTGATGAGCTAAGGAAAGATCATTTGAGTTCTATTGATCCTTCAACAAATCCTAACAGGGTAAGGGAAGAGCCTTTGGTAGTCTGGATGGGATATAGTATTCATGGCAACGAGGCCAGCGGTATTAATGCGGCTCCGATAGTTGCTTATTACCTGGCTGCTGCTGAGGATGAAGAGCTGGTAGAAATGCTTGATAATACTGTAATCCTGATTGATCCCTGTCTTAATCCTGATGGAAGTAATCGTTTTGCTACATGGGTGAATTCTCACAAGAGCATGAATAATGTTTCGGATCCTAACTCAATTGAGTTTAGCGAGGCATGGCCTGGCAGTCGCGGTAATCATTACTGGTTTGATCTGAACCGCGACTGGATGCTACTTCAACACCCTGAGAGCCAGTCGAGAATTGCTGCTTTTCATCGCTGGAAGCCTCATGTATTAACTGATCATCATGAAATGGGAAGTAGTTCTACATTCTTTTTCCAGCCTGGCGTTCCCAGCAGGGCTAATCCTATCGTGCCCGAGAGTAATTTTGCTCTTACACAAAAATTGGGTATGTATCATGCGGCCAAGCTGGATGAAATAGGATCCTTGTATTATTCTGAGGAGGTGTTTGATGATTTTTATTTTGGTAAGGGCTCTGCTTATCCTGATGTAAACGGTGGCATTGGAATTCTGTTTGAGCAGGCAGCCACGCGGGGACATATTCGTGAAACACCTTATGGCCTTATGCCATTCGCCCATGCCATTCGTAATCAGGTGAAAGCTTCTTTTTCAACTTTTGAAGGATCCTGGGAAATAAGAAAGGAGCTAATTTATAATCAGAAGAATTTTTTCAAAACAGCCATTGAAGAGGCAGATCTGACTCTGGTTAAAGGATATGTATTTGGAGCAGCGGAAGATCCACAGCGAACCAATATGATGATTGATATTCTTCTACAGCACGATATCAAAGTATATCCTATTAAAAAAAAATATAGCCAGGATGGATACGATTATAGAGAAGGTGAAGCTTATGTAATCCCTGCCAAACAAAATCAGTACAGGATGATTCGGGGTCTGATGGAGACAGTGACGGAATTTGCCGACAGCACCTTTTATGATATCAGTGGATGGACATTGCCACTGGCTATGGGTGTGCCTTATGCTGAGCTGGATGCCAGGGCTATGGAAAAGGTGCAAATGGATAAAGAAATTATGGGGATAGAGTTCCATAAAGGTGAATTATTGGGGGATATTCCAAAGACAGGCTATCTGTTTACTATGGACCCATATCTCTCAGCCAAAGCAATTTATGAACTTCAGGATAAAGGTCTTATTCTTAAGATCAGCACTCAGGAATTTACTTATTCTGATGGTAATGATAAGATCGATTTTCCATACGGCACTGTTTTCGTGCCTATTCAGCCTCAGGAAATTAAGGGTGCAGAATTGCACAGATTGATGAATCGCACAGCCCGGATGAATGGGCTTACTATTCATAGTGTCAATTCCAGTTATACTGTTGATGGACCCGACCTGGGTTCAGGTGGATTCAGTTTTTTGGTAAAGCCGAAAGTTCTTATGCTTACTGGTGGGGGCAACAGAAGTTCTTATGTTGGTCAGGTATGGTTTTTACTCGATACCCGTTACAATATTCCGGTTACCATGGCTGATGTGGATCGTTTTGGATACATTGATTTATCGGGATATAATACACTTATACTCAGCGGAAGCCCGGGAAATTCGGGAGAAGAAAAGCTTAAAGAGTGGATCAGAGGAGGTGGAAATGTTGTATCCCTCAAATCGGCGAATTCTTATCTGCGTTCAGTCGGGATTATTGATTACGAGCGAGTAAGTACAGAGCAGAAAGAAGAGGAAGATGAAGCAAAAATCAAGGCCTATGCTGATCGTCGGAAAGATAGAATTGGGAAATCGATACCCGGTAGTATTTTCGAAGCTAATCTTGATCTCACCCACCCGCTGGGATTTGGTTACCGGAATTCATCCTTATCGGTATTTAAAAACAGCACTGAATTTATTGAGCCATCAAAGAATCTTTATGTCAACCCGGTATATTTCACTGATGATCCACTGCAAAGCGGATTTATCAATGATGAAAATCTTGAAAAACTAAAGGGATCAGTTTCCGTGATGACACATTCTTACGGTCGTGGTACAGTGATCAGCTTTTTCGATGATCCTACCTTCAGGGCATATTTCACCGGATTGCATAAGTTGTTTATGAATGCGGTGATGCTGGGGGGCATTATGTAGGCAACCCAAGGCAGAAGGCATAGGGTATAGGGCAGAGGGCAAATGTAAGTCATAGGAATTAAGTAAAAAGATATAAGGCAAGGATTAAGGGGGAAAAATCCAAAGACCGGAGTCACTGAACCTTCACCTCATCAACAAACAACCAGGCTTTGCCGCCGGCTCCTTTGTGCCATTCGGGGCAGTTAACTATGCTGTGTGCTATAACTTTTACATATCTGGCTTTTACCGGATTAATCGGAATTTCGATTTCTTTTCGTACGGCGTTTTTGGATTTTTTTAGATCGATATTAATTATACCTGCAGACTGGAAATTCTCATTGTCAGCAGAGACTAAAACATCAATTTTCTTAGGCAGGAAGATCCATTGATCCTGGTTATCCATGCAGCCAATTATTACTTTGCTGATGGTTTTTGATGTAGATAGATCAATAGCAGCCTCAAAACCGATACCTTCATAACCCAGCCATTCTTCATAGAGGTTGCTGGGGACTCCTTCAACTTTATTGGTCAGAGATTTTGCTCCATTTCCGGAAAACTTATCTGCGGGCTCCTGAAGCAAGACAGAGGAGCTAAGATTCATGAAAACTGCCGGATCAGTGTCCTCTATATCCAATACATTTCCATCGATCTCGAATACCAGAATTGTATTACGACTTTTCCTATGATTTTCAGGAATACTCACTTCCATGAGATCTGATTTATACTTGATTTCAAACTCTTCACCATTCAGGATATAGCTTTTCACAATTTCCTGATCTATTTTCGGAATACTAAGTTTCTCTGCAGGCCAGTCGAGCACATGCAAATAGATCTTATTTCCTTTCCTGGTTGAAGCAGAATATTCATTTGGCTTAAATGGTCCTCCATCAGTTTCATAAATACTCTCACCATTATTTTCCAGCCAGGCCCCCAGCTCCAGCAGTCGCTTTTTATGAAACATATCCATCCGGCCATCTGGCATTGGACCTATATTCAGCAGGAGGTTGCCACCACCGCCAACTGTCTGGATAAGAGTGTTGATCAGCTCCTGAAGACTTTTAATCGTCAATCTGGGATTAAAATGCCAGCCTCCTTCAGTAATCGTCATGCATGACTCCCAGGGAAGCTCATTATCGTATTCTCCGATCTCCTGCTCAGGGGTTTTATAATCACCGGCAAATTTTGCAAGGTGTTCTGTCCGCTGTTTCAGATTTTGTTTTTTATCGACCCTATTATTGATAATCAGATCATCATTTTTATCTCTTAAATATTTATAGAGATCCATCCCATCTTCATGGGTCCAGTCGCTCTCCCAGGAACCATCGAACCAAAGAATATTGGTATTATATTTATCCACCAGCTCATCCATCTGATTGTAGAGGTACTTTCTGTATTCATCCATGTTGGAATTTTCCCTTGGTCTCGGATCGCCACCATACCTGCCCGGATAATCCGGGTGGTGCCAGTCGCAAATTGAATAGTAGGTCCCGAACAGTACTCCCTGCTTCTCACACTCCTCTGATAACTCCTTCAATACATCCACTTTATAGGGAGTAGACATCATGTCGTAATCTGTATATTCTGAATCCCAGATACAAAATCCGTCGTGATGTTTCGTGGTGATCACATAATATTTAGCACCTGCTTTTTTAACTGTAGAGATCCAATCTTCTGCATCGAAAAGTACTGGATTGAACTGCAGGTAGAGGCTGTCGAATTCATTAATCGGTACACGAGGTGCGAAATCATATGGATGGTTACCCCTTCCCCAGGAGGATGTTCCACGCATTATCGAAGGTCCCCAGTGCATAAATACCCCGAAGCGCATCTTCTCGAACCGCTCCATGGATTCTTTGTTAGGCTTTAGATCAGGGTATTTTTCCCCTCCGCCCCATTGACTGAAGGCGAGGGTGGGAATTGTGATGGCGAGTAGTAGAAGTATTCGTTTCATGGTGGTAAAGATAAAAAAAGGCGTAAGGCTTGTAATACCAAGGCTTAAGGCTTAAGGCTTCAGGCGTAAGTATAAGGCTAAGTATTTAGTAATAAGGCTATAAGTGTAAGTGGTGAGTTACTGAATCACTGAGTCACTGGTTACTGAGTCACTGGTCGCTAGGCCACTTGTCATTCGTCATTCGTCATTTGTCATTCGTCATTTGTCATTTGTTACCCTTTGTCACCTGTCAGCGAATTTCAATCTCATCAGCAAGCATCCAGGCTTTGCCGCCGGCTCCTTTGTGCCATTCGGGGCATACTTTTACTCCTTCTGCCAGGATACGGATATAGCGGCATTTTGTATTAAGCTCATCAATCGTAAAATCCATAATCAGCCTTGTGTCATTTTCAACGAGATCAGCTCTATTAAGCTCTCCTTTGGCTGTGTAGTCGGCACCGTTCGTAGATGTAAAAAAGCTGATTTTCATTGGATGAAAGATCCAGAAAGCCTGAGCTTCCAAAAATCCTATGGATATTGAAGAAATATCAGCTTCTTCTTCCAGGTCGAGCAGGATATCAAGATCTTCCCCTTCAACACCAGCCCAATATCCATCATTATACCATGAGGAAGCTCGTATTCCATCGCTTAGGACCTGAATCCCGTTTTTTGTAAAATTTATTGGGATTTCTTTCAACAGTCGCACATCTTTACCTTTGGCAAAGTGCTCAACAGCAGTAGTATCAAACTTTGTGTCCCTCACATTAAGGGCTCTCCAGATATCGGGTGATCCAGTATTTTCCTGACTGATTCCAGGAGTGCTTCTGCCATTGCTTACATATTCCTCCAGTAGCGATGTCAGCTCAAAAACCTTATCAGGATAGGTGTTGTACAGGTTATTTTGTTCTGCAATATCATTTTCAAGATTGTATAGCTGCATCATCGGCAGTTTATTTCGCATTGCAGTCTCGGGCGACATGGAACCACTTCCTGACCCCGGACAGATTTCAAGTTTCCAGGAACCTTGTCGAATTGAGAAAGACCCATCCCCTGAAAGGTGAACAGTAGCTTCCCTGATTGGTTTTTCCTGTTCCTTCCCTGTCAGCACCGGTAGTATATTGTAACTATCCTCGGCTGCATTGTCGGGGAGTGTTTCTCCAATGATGACTGCACAGGTGGCAAAGAGATCAGTATGACAAATAATTTCAGAACTTATGGATCCGGGTGTGATTTTCCCCGGCCAGCTGGCAAAAAA
>JAUVKA010000288.1 GCA_030592205.1 Bacteroidota bacterium
ATAGGAGGCAAAGATTATGAATACAACACTTTTTTAGAGCAGATCACAACAGTTGGTACTATTGGCGCAAACCTGGGGCTCGACTATGATCTGAATGAGAGGAATAATATATCAGCAAGCAGCAATTTCGGGCCATTGCATTATGATATTGAGTTGAACAACAAGGTGTTCAGAGGTTTTACTGAGGATGGTATTTTCGAGCAATCCCTGGCTACCAACGGTCTTGTGCTGGATGGATTTTATGTAAACCCTAAGATCGGTTGGCTGCATAAATTTGATCAGGAAGGGCATCAAATCGATTTCAACATTTTTGCCGGTAGTTTTAATGGGGATTTATTCCAGGATAGAAATGAGTATCTCGTGGACCAGAATTGGAACAATACCCAGGATGCCTGGTTGAAAAATCAGAGTACAGAAGAAACTAATATCATGGATGTTCGTCTTAAAGTAGATTATGAGAAACCATTTGGTGAGAATAAACTCGAAATGGGAACCCAGTTATCAAGGTATAGCGAAGACATGCAATTTGTATTGAACAACTTCGATTTTGATCAGGATATCTGGATTAAAGATATGGGATTCTCAAATGATGCCACATTATTAAGGGATATATACGCTGGATACGCCATATGGTCAGGCCCTCTGAAAGGTTTGCATTATTCTATTGGATTGCGTAGTGAATTCACTGATCGATTGATTACGCAAGTGACAAACGAGGAAGAATATGCCTATTCAAATCTCGGCATTTTTCCCAGCGGTTCGCTTTCAAAATCCCTGAAGGGGGGACAGCAATTGCAGTTTAGTTTCAGTAGGCGAATTAACAGGCCAAACCGACAGTTATTAAATCCTTTTCCCCAGTTTATTGATAATCAAACGATAAGAACTGGAAACCCGACACTAAAGCCAGAATTTGTCAACTCATTTGAATTAAATTTCCAGCAGCCAGTTAAAATTGGGATGTTCTCTGTTGAATCATACTACCGCCAGGCTAATGATCTTACGTCTCAGGTATTTAATTCTGATGAAGAGGGGAATATGTTTTTCGCTTTTGTTAACGCCAATCAATCACATTCATTAGGTGTTGAATTTATGGGTAACCTTGGGTTTACAGATTGGTTCAGGCTGGTAGCCACCGGTAATGTGTACTATTATTCTCTCATAGATGATCGAATGGAAGATCTGGATAATTCTTCTCTGCAATGGTCAACACGAGTGAATACCCTGTTTATGTTCAGTTCAAATTCCCGTTTAACATTTTCAGGTGTATATACAGGACCAACTCTTATGCTGCAAGGACGTATGGCAGGCACATTTATGCTTAATGCCGGATATACACATACTTTCCTTAAAAGAGCAGCCTCTCTTACTCTTGGTGTTAGAGATATGCTGAGCACTTATGCGATAAAAATGGAATCTTTCACTGATGGACTGGAAGTAACTACCGATCTACGTCCTGAGTCTCCGGTTATAACACTTACCTTGACTTATAACTTTAATAATTACCAGCGTCGGGCCCAGGATGAGGATGCCATGGACCTGAATTTTATCAGATAATTTTGATATTATTTCACTTATCTTGTTAACCAGTTACTTAAACCTAAATAGTACTTCATGAATATCATTGAATTGGAAGGGATCACGAAAACCTACGGTAACCACAAGGCTGTAGATGATCTCACCCTGCGTGTTCCAAAAGGAAGCATATATGGATTTATCGGCCCGAATGGTTCCGGTAAAACCACAACTATCCGAATGATAATGAATATTCTTTATCCGGATAGCGGCAACATTAAACTTCTTGGCAAGGAATCTCTTGGCAGCACGCTGGAAAATGTTGGCTACCTCCCGGAAGAAAGAGGTTTATACAAGAAGATGAAAGTCAAAGACCTGATCAAATTCCACGGGGAGCTTAAAATGGTTAAGGATCTGGACAGCAAGGCTGATACCTGGCTTAGAAAATTCGACCTTAGCAAATGGGCTGATAAAAAGGTTGAAGCATTGAGTAAGGGTATGAGCCAGAAAGTCCAATTCATTATCACAGTAATCGATGAACCTGAAATTATAATCCTCGATGAACCTTTCAGTGGTCTTGATCCAGTGAATGCAGAAATAATAAAGGAAGTGATCCTTAAATTGAGAGACAATGGATCCACGATAATTTTCAGCACCCACGATATGTCAGTGGCTGAAAAGATGTGCGATTACATCTTCATGATTTATCAGGGTAAAAAGGTATTGGATGGCACATTAAGCTCTATTCAGGAAAAATTTGGCCACGATACTATCCGTATCCAGGCGGAAGATGGGGTCCGGGCTGTAGAAGGTATTCCCGGAATCGAAAAAGTCAACGATTTTGGACAAGTAATGGAGATTCGAATGGCTCCCGGAACTGATTCGCAAGACATACTAAATACTATCATGTCGAAGACCAGGGTTAGTAAATTTGAGCTAACCGCTCCTTCTCTTAACGATATTTTTATCCGTATTGCCAGACCAGAAAACAACGAAGATCATGTACCATCCATGTAAATATTTCAGCCAAATGAGATCAAGATGTATGGATGCTCCATGCTTTGTAAATATAATAAATAATCTATAGCATGAATAAAGTTTGGATATTAGTAAAGCGCGAATACCGGGCAGCGGTAAAAACCAAAGGTTTTATCATTAGCTTAGTTCTCTTACCCATCATGATGGGGGGAGGCCTGGCGGCTGTTTTAATATTTGAAGATAAGGTTGACCTGACTGACCGTACTGTCCTGGTTATTGATGAATCAGAATCAGTAGGCCGGTTCCTGGTCAATGCATCGAAAGATCGTAATGCTAACAGCATAACTGATTCTATAGGCGAAAAGATTTTTCCTGCCTACTATTTTGATTTAGTTCAAAAGGAGGGTGATTTTAATGCACAGAAATTGGCATTGTCGGATCGTGTCAGGAACAAAGATATTCATGCTTTTGTTCACATAGGTCCGGATGTACTCAATCCCGGGACTGACCGGGGAAAGGCACGTATTATTTATTTTGCTGAAAATGCTCCCATGGATCCGGTAAAAGGCTGGATATCAGGGAATGCAAATAGTTTCATCCGTCAGGAAAGAGTGAAGCAATTAGGGATCGACCAAGCGGATGTGCAAAATCTTTTTACCTGGATTGATGCTGAGGGCATGGGACTTGTATCTGTGGATTCTAAAACCGGCGACGTAAAAGATGCACGAAAAAGCAGTGAACTTGAATCTATTCTCGTTCCCTACATCATGATGATGTTAATATTCATGATGATTATGATGTCTGCAATTCCCCTTTTATCTGCTGTTATGGAGGAGAAGAGTGATCGTATAGCTGAGGTTTTATTGGGATCTGTAACTCCCACTCAGTTTATGCTGGGTAAGGTTTTAGGTGGATTAGCAGTTTCCTTAACAATTGCAGGTATTTATATTCTTGGTGCTGTATTTACTGTTAACAAGATGGATTTGGGCCATATGATTCCTTATGATATCCTGCCCTGGTTTTTCGTGTATCTGATTTTAGCAGTTGTAATGTTTGGTACATTCATGGCTGCATTAGGATCATCATGTAATGATTCAAAAGACGCTCAAAACATTCAGTTTCCGGCAATGATACCCATTATTATCCCAATGTTTCTTCTTATGCCGGTTCTTCAGAATCCACTTAGTAATTTTTCAATGTGGATATCCCTGTTTCCACCTTTTACACCTATGCTGATGTTGGTTCGCCAGGCTACCCCGGTAACCATACCAATATGGCAGCCAATTGCCGGATTAATCGGAGTGCTATTGTTTACAGCAATTGTGGTTTGGGCAGGCGGCCGTATGTTCAGATCATGCATCATTATGGTAGGGAAACGACCGAAATTCGGAACCATGATGAAATATATTATCAAAGGATAACCGTAGGGACCGGGCTTGTCCCGGTCCTCGATGGCGTTGGAAAAATATTGTAGGGACCGGGCTTGTCCCGGTCCTCGATGGCACAGGTAAAATATTGTAGGGCCCGGGCTTGTCCCGGTCCTCGATGGCACAGGTAAAATATTATTTAGGCCGGGTTTTCCCCGGCCTTGTTATATCCGAAAGAAAATTCTTCGTTTGTATAGCCAATAGCAAATATACCATAAGATAAACAGGGTAAGTAGGCCGGTGATAATATTAGCCATCCAGTCGCCTTTCCAGGCAAACAAACCCTGAGAAAATGGGTAGATTATTTTACGGATAAGAACCGCTCCCCCAACATGGGCAAACAAGTAAATGAACAGGGGGTTCATTCCAACAACAGAGAAAAACAGAACTCCTTTTTGATACTTTTTTATATCAATCAACCAATAACTGAAAGCCAATATTAGCAGTGTCCAGCCACCACTGGCCAAAACAAAAGTACTTGTGGAAATTCTCTTGATTATCGGGGAAACAGGGCTCAAAGCATACCCAAGAATTAGCGCTGCCACCCCAAAGATAACCAAACGGGCAAGCTTATTCTTTTCTGATCGGCTGCTTATCAGTAATTGTCCGGCTAAAACCCCCCATATGGTATGGGCTGTTGTGGGAATAGCATTGAACATTGCCCAGTTGCCTGCTCCTGTTTCACCGGATATTTGCAGGTTAACCCATGCTCCAAAATTATGTCCGGCTACGAATGGCTGGTCAAAACCCTCAATTGAGAAGAAGCGATAAAGGGCTTCAGTTAGAATTAGCAAACTAATAGAAAATGAAATTTGAAACCACACTGGCTTTTTCATAATCAGAAAGGCCAGAAGGTAAGTAACAGAAAGTTGTGCCAGAACATTTTGAAACCGGAAAACAATTTTCCCCGGATCGATGCAATATAATGCCCAACCCAAAACAAGGAGGAGAGCTGACCGTTTTAATACATGGCGTATTATGGAATTTCTGGAATCTCCCTTTGCAGTTCGTTTCGCAAAAGACAGAGGCATAGCAACCCCCACAATAAACATAAAAAAGGGTTGAATCAGATCCCAGAAATGTAGACCTTCCCATTCACAATGATGAAGCTGAATTCCTATTGCATTAATGATTTTTCCTTCATATTCAGGCATTACCAGGTAAGGAAACAAATGAGCAAATTCCGCAATTAGCAAGAACATAGTCAAGCCCCTGAAAAAATCAAGAGATAGTAATCGGCCTTCGATTTTCATTTGTTTAATATAACTATTTCTGAATGGAAAATTTTCGAATCAGATAACTTCGTGTTCCGGTGATGGATATTAAATACAATCCATTGCTAAGATCGCTGGTAGAGTCCAGAATAAGGCGATTGGGTCCGGGGTGAATTTCTACAGGTTCCTCAACCAAAACCTGGCCGGAAATTGAAATGATCTGTAATTTTGCGAATTCGGAATATTCGGCACTGAATTCCATGGTTAAATTTTGCGAGGGACTCAATGGGTTTGGAAAAAGTCTTACGCGGTCAGAAATATTGTAAGGGTTCACAGAAGAAATCCTTTCAAGGTGTGGGATTCTTGGAAAGGGTTGAAAGCTTAAAGTGGTAGTACATTCTTCTGTGGTAGTGGATGATTTCACTTCAAGTGTAGCCATCAAATCATTGTATCCCAACTCAGGACCCCAAGTGTTTAGGTTTGCCA
>JAUVKA010000327.1 GCA_030592205.1 Bacteroidota bacterium
TTAACACATCTTCAAATTCATCGGCATCCATAAAACTCGAGCGGACATAAACTGTTTTGGGATTGGCAAGGGGGATTGCCTCACGAGAATCTAAAGGAAGCATACCAATATCAAAACTTCCACCTTTGGGAATGAGTAGTTGAGGTTCCTGGATGCCTCCAATTCCTTCAGCAAGCTTAGGAACCTGATCTTTTGCAAAATTCAGAATAGTATTTACATCTACATATTGATCTTCTTTTAATGCAGCTCCTTTCATGCCTTGCAATATTGAATATGTCAGCAATCCTTGTCCATACTGGCTGGCTTCATAACTTACAGCATCAGCAGCACATCCACTGATGATGAACATACCGGTTCGGTCTTTCATTCTGTCAATAGCTTTTATTTGTGATGCTTCAACATTGCGTTGAGCGATTAAATTATCCACTGCTTTTCCCGATCCACAGGCATCAATAATCATGACTTGCTTTAATGCTGGTATCTCCTTTAACCATTCAGTAAGCTCTTGAGTGCTAATCGTGTTATTCTGTCTTATAACAGGGTCGTTGTAAGCCTGTGTATTAGCCGCAGTAGCATCGGCTGTAAGGAAATAAAAATCACCTTGATCTCCTCCCCAGGTTATGCCGTGACCACTAAGATAAACAGTAATGATATCTTCTGCCTTTGCTTTTTGGCTTACTTGCTGAAAAATGTTCCGGATGTTCTCTTTGTTAGGTCTCATTTCATCATCGGAAGTAATGGAATAAATAAATGTTTTTTCCTTACTAAAAAGTTTTTCAGCTCCAATTTCAATGGCTGTTGCTATGGCTTTTGCATCGGGAACTGTATATTTCAGGTTCATGGTCTTGTTCAAATAATTGCCAACTCCAATAACAACTCCGAAAAATTGAATCGGTTCAGTTTCTTGTTCCTCAACACTATATAATGTTTGAACACCTCTTCCTTGCACGAATCCATCAGATGATGAAGCTTTGACGGTAATGGTATTTTCTCCACTTACTAGAAATGGATGATCCTCTATATTAATATGAAGGGTTTGTTTTGTTAAAGTTGTATCAAAGCTTTCACCACGTGCATCACTGGCAATTTCTTTTCCATTGATAAAAACAGAAACTTTTCCATAGCCACCATCTCTTTTAGTAAGTTCAATTGGAATTTTTCCATTTGCGACTTCCCCAAGAATCACTACAGGTTGTAACTTCAATTCATTTAATCCTCGAACATTTGGTAGAGGTTCTCCATTCATTACTTTTTCCCATAATCCGGGAACCCAATATCGATCTTTTAATTGTTCAAATTCAATTACTTCCAGACCTTTTGTCCAGTACATTAATTCCATGGCTTCAGGAGAAGCATCAAAGAGGCCATTTGGAGCTAGGCTTACTATTTCGTTTCTGTCAAACACAAATTGTCTGAGGATCAATTTACCGGATTTTACATTCCAAAGGATTATACTGCCATCAAGTGAAGCTGTCACCAAGATTTTTCCATCGGGGCTAAAAGTAGCTGAATTAACTTCATTAGTATGTCCTTCAAGGCTGTGGAGCAACTCTCCTGTGTTAACATCCCAGATCTTAGCGATCCTATCCCATGAAGCGGTCACAACCATTTTCCCATTGGGGCTGAAGGTGGCTGATTCGATACTCCAAGTATGCCCTTCAAGGCTGTGGAGTAGTTTCCAGGTGGTCGTATCCCATATTTTTGCAGTATAATCATATGAAGTTGTCACCAAGATTTTTCCATCAGGGCTAAAAGTAACTGAAATGATACCGCCAATATGCTCTTCAAGACTATGGAGCAGTTTCCCGGTACTCACATCCCATATCTTTGCAGTTCCATCATCCGAAGCGGTTACTACAGTTTTTCCATCAGGGCTAAAAGTGGCTGAACCAACAATTTCTGTGTGCTCTTCAAGGCTGTGGAAGAGTTTTCCGGTGCTTACATCCCATATCTTTGCGGTTTCATCATAGGAAGCGGTTACTACAGTTTTGCCATCGGGGCTGAATGTGGCTGAAGTGATTCTATTAGTGTGTCCTTGCAAGCTACGGAGTAATTTTCCTGTGGTTGCATCCCATATTTTTGCGATTCCATCTTCATCATCTTCATACCCACCCGATGAAGCAGTCACAACCATTTTCCCATCAGGGCTGAAGGTGGCTGAAGTAACCCATATTTCATGCCCTTCCAAGTCGTATAGCAATTTTCCTGTGGTCGTATTCCATATCTTTGCTGTTTTATCCCATGAAGCGGTTACTACAGTTTTGCCATCGGAGCTGAAGGTGGCTGAAGTGACTTCAGCAGTATGTCCTTCTAAGTTGTGGAGCAATTTTCCTGTGGTTGCATCCCATATCTTTGCGGTTTCATTTGATGCAGTTACTATGATTTTTCCTCCGATAGTATCATCAGGGCAAGCAGGGCTGAAGGTGGACGAATTGACCTTATAAGCATATCCTTCAAGGCTGTGGAGCAGTTTCCCTGTAGTCATATCCCATATCTTTGCTGTTTTATCCGATGAAGCAGTCACAACCATTTTCCTATCAGGGCTGAAGGTGGCTGATTTGATCCTATTAGTGTGTCCTTGCAAGTTACGGAGTAATTTCCCTGTGGTTGCATCCCATATTTTTGCGGTATCACCCCATGCATCGGTGGTAACAATAATTCTACCACCCTTAGGATCATCAGGGCAGATTGGGCTGAATGTGGCTGAAGTGACATACATATCATGCCCTTGCAGGCTATGAAGCAATGTTCCTGTGGTTGTATCCCATATCTTTGCAGTTCCATTTGATATAGTTACTATGGTTTTTCCATCAGGGCTGAATGTGGCTGAATAGATCATACTAGTATGCCCTTCAAGGCTGTGAATGAGTTTCCCGGTTCTTACATTCCATACCTTAGCGGTTTCATCATCCGAAGCAGTTACAACAGTTTTTCGATCAGGGCTGAAGGTGGCTGAATTAATATCATCAGTATGCCCTTCCAGGCTGCGGAGTAGTTTCCCGGTGGCAATATCCCATATCTTTGCTGTTTTATCCGATGAAGCAGTCACAACCATTTTCCCATCAGGGCTGAATGTGGCTGAATTGATCACCCTAGTATGTCCTTCAAGGCTCTGTAGCAATTTCCCGGTGCTTACATCCCATACCTTAGCGGTTTTATCATCCGAAGCAGTTACAACAGTTTTTCCATCAGGGCTGAAGGTAGCTGAATTGACCTCATAAGTGTGCCCTTCCAGACTGTGGAGTAGTTTTCCGGTGGTCACATCCCATATTTTTGCTTTAAAATCATCCGAAGCAGTTACAACAGTTTTTACATCAGGACTAAAAGTGGCAGAAACAACATCTTCTGTGTGCCCTTCCAGACTGTGGAGTAGCTTTCCGGTGGTCACATCCCATATCTTTGCGGTTTGATCATATGAAGCAGTCACAACCATTTTCCCATCAGGGCTGAAGGTTGCTGAATTGACACCGTCAATATGCCCCAATGGCAATCCCAGTTTGAGTTCCTGTGAATTAGTTAAATTGCCAATAGATTCCGGTAGGGTGGCGGGTTGCATTATATCCAATGGAAGGTCTCCCAAATTAGTGTATTTACCATTGGATTCCAGTAGAATAGTATTTTGGTTTTCAAGCAAATCAAGTTCTTGAAAATTAGTTAAATTCCCTATGGATTCAGGGAGTCTGACGAGTTGATTTCCATACAAATCAAGCTCTTCTAAATTAGTTAAATTACCAAAGGATTCCGGTAGGCTTTTGAGCTGGTTTCCATATAAATTAAGTTCTTTTAAACTTGTTAAGTTTCCAAAGGTTTCTGGTAACTTGGTAAGTTGATTATCAATTATGTGGAGGCCCTTCAATTTTATCAAATAACTTATGGTTTCTGGAAGGCTGTTTAATTGGTTGTAACTCAAATCAAGCTCCTTTAGATTAGTTAAATTGCCAAAGGATTTCGGAAGACTAGTAAGTTGGTTTCCATATAAATCAAGTTCTTCCAAATTAGCTAAATTTCCAAAGGATTCTGGAAGGTTTAAAAGCTGATTTTCATGCAAATTTAATACCTGTAAATTAGTTAAATTGCCAATGTCTTCAGGAAGACTGCTTAATTGGTTACCGTTCAAATCAAGCTGATGTAAATTAACCAATTTTACGAACCATTCTGGAATACTTGTAAGTTTATTATCACTTAAACCAAGATCATCCAAATTTGTCAATTTAACAATCCATTGAGGTATTTTGGTGAGTTGATTATCCCAGAGCCAAAGTGATTTCAAATTTATCAAATTCATTATGGGTTTGGGTAAGCTGGTGAATTGATTACAACTTAGACGTAGTTCTTGCAAATTAGTTAAATTGCCTAGGGATTCTGGTAGGTTTGTGAGTTGGTTAAACCTTAAATCAAGTACTTTCAAATTAGTCAGATTTCCGATAGATTTAGGTAATTCTGTTAAATTCGAACTTTCCAAATATAACTCATAAACACTATCTTTGTTAGCCAAAGCTTCCTCAAGAGTAAAGAAGGCTATATCTTTCTGTGCAATTGCTAAAGTGCTTACTACTATTAACAGAAGAAATATTAATTGTTTTTTCATAGTTACTATTCTAATGGATAAAATAATATTTATATGTTATTAATACCATTACCAAACCCTAAAATCAAACTCCACATTCTCCTGTCGGCTGGTGGGTTTTTGTTTTCCACCGGTTAAGTCTTCTACGTTATTAATTATTATTTTCAATTCAACAATTCTATTTATAAACTTTACTTTCAGCACTCAGAGAATGTTTTTGCACATCAAAATAAGCATTCTCAAAATCCTCGAAATAATGATACGCCATGGCTCTATTTAACTGGACTTGTTCATCGGTTGGTTTGAGCAAAATTGCTTGGTTGTAA
>JAUVKA010000252.1 GCA_030592205.1 Bacteroidota bacterium
GATAGTTACTACCAGGATAGCTCAACCCTTCATGCTAAGGCAATATCAATTTTCTTTTTAGAGAGCACGTTCCGTAGAATATTTGAGGAATTACCGGAAACCCATAGTTTGGATAACCTATTAAATCAGTCAAAATATGGGATCCGTATTTGTCCTGAAGAAGCTTTAAAAATTGCGCCAACAATTAAAAGAATAAATAGTGAAAAAGGAGTAAACAAGTTACTGTCATTCCTTGCAATTCTTAACATGATCGTAAGGTGTAAGAAGATGGAACTTATCAGTACTACTATACCAGATGTATACGGAAAGGATGAAAACAATAAGCTCAATAAAGTTTTTTGTTACATCATGAGTCGTTTCCATGAAAGCATCAAGTTGGAAGAAGTTGCGGATATTGTTAGTATGACTCCTACAGCGTTTTGCAGGTTTTTTAAGATGCGAACAAATAAAACCTTTTCCAGCTTTTTGATTGATGTCAGAATCAACCAGGCATGCAAACTATTAACAGATGGAAATTCCAACGTTATGGAAACCTATATAGCCTGCGGATATAATAACAGTTCAAATTTCCATCGACATTTCAAGAGGAACACAGGTTACACCCCCAGAGAATTTAAGGTTAACACCAGACAGCATCAATCCATAGATCCCCTTGTGATTTAGTATCACTTATTTTACTTTCAGTTGCCCGAAGTACCAAAGACATATTTAATTGGGTTTATCTTTATTAGTCAATAGATAAAAAAGTGTATATCTTGGCCAACTTACTGACTTTTGATAAAACCACTAATGGCTATTTTTGTATGAATAGTAACAGATTATCATTTGAATAATCAAGTAATTAATGACTCGCACTTGAAGGTATCCAATCCATCTGTCATGAAATTTTTTAAAACAGAAGATATTAAAAGACTGGTTTCGATGGATGAAGCCATCGGTTTGATGGAAGAGGCATTCAGCTTACTCTCTGAAGCAAGCACCTATGTCCCAAAGCGAGTAATCATGGATATCCCTGGAGAGAACCTCGGCCTTTTCTTCAAGCCTGCCTTTGTTGCAAAATATAAGAGATTAAGCATCAAAATACTTACCCAGACAGAATCAGTTAATGGATCTGCAATTCCGAATATCCTGGGAGTGGTAATGTTGATTAATACTAAAACCGGAGAAATCCTTTCATTGTGCGATGGGGAATATATCACTGCTCTGAGAACTGGGGCAGCTTCAGGACTAGCAACCAAATTTCTCGCCAGGAAGGATTCCACAAAATTGGCTGTTTTTGGCTGTGGAGCTCAGGGTTTAAGCCAAATTGAAGCAGTAACCCGGGTTAGAGATATAGATAAAATATACGTTTATGATAAATTTGAAGAAGCTGCTAAAAAACTAATTTCCAGAGCCAGACCCGAAGTTGCTTCCTTAATTGAATTTACCAGTGATTTAGGAAAGCTTAGAAATGTTGATGTGATTTGTACAGCAACCGGGAGCAAGAAAGCACTTTTTTCTTTGAAAGATATCAAACCGGGAGTTCATATAAATGCAATAGGATCATACAAGCCCAGTATGCAAGAGATTTCTGATGATGTGATTGTAAACTCAAGGGTTTTTGTGGATGAATTGAAATCATGTCTGGTAGAAACAGGTGACTTGATAAAGCCTATCGAAAAAGGGATTTATTCCCGGGAACAAATTGCTGGTGAAATAGGACAGTTATGCCTTAATTACATTACTGGAAGGGAATCTGATGATCAAATTACTGTTTTCAAAAGTGTTGGGAATGCTATCCAGGATTTTTTTATTTCTAATGCTACTTATGAAAAATCTCTCTTTGAGCCAGGAGAAGTTATTATCGAATTAGCAGATCGAACTTAAGAACAACAATTTTAAGCAGGAAATTCATGAATTTAAATAAAGCAAAAGAGCCGATTCTATTGAAACCGGCTCTTTCTCAAATCAATTGTTAACCTAAAAATCAGTTCCCATTCTTTATACAAATTTACATTGAAAATCAATAGATTAGCAGTAAAATCTTATCAGGTTTGTGCACTATCTTGAGTTCGCAAAGGATAATAAGGCATTGTCGGCATTTAAGACCGGATCCAGTCTTTATCAATCGATATTAGTGTGCAGGATAAATATTTAAAAATACTACAGGAATACAGAAAACTAATTAAACAATGGGCAGAGGAAACCAATGATTCCGATTTACCCTACCTTGGTACTTAATCCTACCTTGGTACTTAATCCTTCCTTATAAACTTATTCCAAATCCCTTATACTTATTCTTAAGCCACACGCCTTACGCCTTAAGCCTCCTCCAGAACATCAAACCCTAAGAACCTGGACATATCATATATCTCTTTCCTGTAATCCCCGTAAAAAGTAACCCGGTGCCATCCCCATTGGTCCCATTCATCCAGCAGCCGGTAAATATCTCCTTTAACTTCAACGGCGAGTTTATTCCTGCAGGCACGATCGTCATCCACATTTTCAACTGTAACTCCCTGGTGGAAGATCACCTGTTTTTTATTATGATCAAATTGAATTGTGGTTGTCATTTCTCCAAGCGGCATTAATGAACGATTGCAGGCTCCTTTGCGGTCTTCCGAATGAGAGCGGAGATCGAATTCATTCCGACTGCCATCTGGTCCAAAAACTTTTGTGGGGGCTACACAGTGTGCATAAATTATCTGGTTTTTTGAAGTATCAATAACGGGGTCGGAAATAAAACCCGGCCGTCCCACCAGGTATGACATCAATAATTTGGTCAGCGTAGAACGCTGATCTGCCTCACAGGCTCCAACCATTCCCTGATCATCCAGGGCCATAAAACCGAGACAGGGATATGCAACCGGTAACTGGCCGCTGTAAATTCCCGACAGGCAGTTGACAGTAATAGCTTGTGCATGATGGTCTTCCATTAGTTTCTTCATGGCAAGGTACATCCTGGCCCCTTGTAGGATATCATCTTCACTGGGTTCAATAATTTGATTGGCATCTTTCATCCATTGTTTGGCCACTTTTCGGGCATCACTGACCGGAATTTTTTCAAAGCATTGACTAAGCGGATCATAATTCATCCCAATCATCTCAGTTCCGTAGGTTTCCTGAATTTTCTTATCGCCTTCCCTTCCAACAACGAGAATCCTCGATTGCTTTAACTTTTTGAGAGCTGAGAAGAGGTGCAGCGACTGGATTATGTCCTCGTCTCTGGAAGATGAAACTGCCACGACTTTATGGCCAGCCCTTTTAGCACTGGCAAAGGAGGTTAGGAATTCTCCCGATCCAGCGTAAAGGTGATCAATCATTACAGTTGGTTTCCCTCCTGCAGCAATGGTTTCAGTGAGATTTCCCCACAGGCATCCAACGAGGTAAATGGCATATCCATCAGAATTGCCAGTTTCACTCATGATTCGTTTCCCCTCCTCAGCTGAGCCATTCATAGTAGAAATGAAAGTAAAATCAATATCTGGACATCCCCTGGTCAAAACTTTTTTTGCCTCCCGGATTTTTCCCTGAAAATCGTACCCAATATTTGGCCAATTAGGTTGTTTGGGATCAGGATGTGCAAAAATCATGGTGACTTTCGCTTTTTCTGCAGTCCTGGGGGGTGATGACAAAGGTGCTGTCAGATTAGCTAATGCAATAGAAGGGGCAATCGCCAAACCTGCTGAACAGGCGGAGCATCGATGCACAAACTGGCGTCGGGAGATAGAGGAAGTCATAGTAAAACAGTTTTTAGGTTTCACCTCTAAGGTAGAAAGATTTGAGCTAAAACTAAAAGTTAATTGAAAAGGCTTTAGGCTTTAGGCTTCAGGCTTGAGGATAAGTACACGTTATGAGTGATAAGGTTTAGTGACTATCATTTTTAAAGGATTTCGAATATGCTTCAGCGCCCCCAACAACTGGTAAGGTGATTGATGTGCCATCCAGATCAACTGTCAGTTCTGTACCTGGCTCAGGCCATAAAGTAAATTTACTATCACTGGAAAATATCATTAGTCCTATCTGTTGACCGGCAGGTATTATTTGATAATCGGGTTGAAGATCGAAAGTCATCTCATAGAATTTACCGGGAACCAGGGGCTCACTTTCGGTGAGCGATTTATAATTCTGTAAATCTGCCCATCCCCGGGTGATTAAATTGTCCGTTATTTTGGGATTTCTGGTTTTCCAGGGTAGGGAAACAAGCCAAATCGATAGGTTTACAGCCGGTTTGCTGCTTGCTGCCTTAATAGTGATAGTTGCTGTACCAGATAAATGAATATCCTTGGTCAGTGTTGGTGTAACAAACATTAAGCGGTGATTGGTCCATTCTGTCTGGGCCAATATGTCGCCGGTGAAATAGACATTATCCCTTAGAGTTTCAGTACCCTGACCAGAAAGTGGATGGGGAGCTAATTGTCCTATTTTGGGTGCTGCACCGGCAAGGTAAAGGCTAACCGGAGATGCATCAGGATTTGGATAATCTGCATACGGAGTAGGATCAGACCTTTCGTCATTCTCCCGAACAATCCAGGCCTTAGCATCATTTTCAACTCCATTTTCGACACCCAGAACATAGCGAGTAAACCATCTGTTCATCATCTTAAATGGAGGAGCTCCACCATGACCGCCCTGGTGATAAAAGATCTGAATAGGTACACCTTTAGCTTTAAGGGCCTGGGAAATACGGTTACTATGTTCAGGAACCACATTCCAGTCGTTAAATCCATGCGACATAAGGACAGCAGCTTTTAGGGGTCCAAGATCATTCAGGTAATCCCTTCCGGCCCAGAAATCATTGTAATCACCTGTGATTCTATCCATTCCCTCCGCCATTTCCTTGTCTCGGACATTGTCATCACACCATTCACAATTTGCAGGATTGCTATGAATAAATCCATATAAAACATCGATATCTTCTCCTAACCAGCCACCGGGGTGTCTGATCAATCCATATGACCTGTAGTAATGCCAATATGAGGTATTGGGAGCAATTGGAATAATTGCTTCCAGGCCATCAACACCTGTTGTGGCAGCAGCAAGGGGTAGGGTGCCATTGTAAGAAGTACCTGTCATGCCCACTTTCCCAGTGGCCCAGTATGCCTTAACTTTTTCCTTACCATCAGGTGTGGTATATCCTTTTGCCCTTCCGTTTAGCCAATCTATAACTGCCTTGGGAGCTAAGGATTCATTGTCGCCGCCGACAGTTGGACAGCCTTGCGAAAGTCCTGTTCCGGGAGAGGAGGAGTGCACAACAATGTAACCATGAGGGATCCATGTGGCTGTGTGAGATTTGGAAATTACAGGTCTGTTATTACGTGCTTTGATTGGAGGGAAATGGTTCCTTGGAGGTGGGGTAGCACCGATTTCATGCCTTGGATTCCAGAAATATTGTTTGTCACCTCCACCCGTGCCGGCGAAGTAAGGACTGGAAACGTAAATCACAGGAAGTTTTAATTTTTCAGTTTCAGTTTGTTCAGGTCGGGTAACTCCTACATGAACACGATCCAGTTTACCGTCGCCATCGGTGTCAAATTCTGTCTCTACCCACAAATCATGACGGATCCATTTCTCAGAATCCTGAAATTCAGGTATGATTTGTGTTTCTCCATTTTTTATTACAGGGGCTTTTGTTTGAGCAAAAAGCCCTCCTGAAACAAATAAGGCCATTATTACCAGGCTACCTACAGAATTTCGTCTTTTCATAGTTTTAATAGTTATACAGTTTTTCTCACATTAAGCTAGCGCCAGGGGATCCCTGCCTCCGCAGGGATGACACTCACTATATCGTACATTTATAATTCACGATTAATTTGTAATTTTTTCTATATCAAGCACAAATATACTCCTTCCGTGTGTTCCTGCTACAAGATCCAACTCACGATCCTGAATTGCAAGGTCATGAACAGCGCATGTAGGCAGATGATTACTGAGCGATATCCATTCTTTTCCCCTATTAAGTGTCACATAGGCAGATAGATCTGTGCCGATATACAGTATGTCAGGATCCCTTGGGTCTTCAATTATCACATTAACTGGTTCAGGAGGCAGGCTGCCTGCAATGGACTCCCAGCTTTTACCCAGGTCAGTTGACATATAAACATATGTTTGGAAGTCATCATCCCTGTATCCTGTCAAAGTCACATAAAGGGTATTCGAATCATGCCTTGATGCTCTAACCCGGCTGACCCATTTATTGGGTAA
>JAUVKA010000375.1 GCA_030592205.1 Bacteroidota bacterium
CATTCAAGAAATTATTGATGATTATTGGGATTTAACAAAGAATATTGATGCTCCTATTGACACTATTAAGTTGTATAACGAAGAAAGAATTTGGAATACTCTCTATCCCAGGCACAAAAACAGTGATACATGGCGATTTGTAAAGCGCAATCCTGAAACACCAAATGTCCTGATAATGGGTAATTCAATTTCTATTGGATATACACCTTACGTTCGTAAAGCTCTTGGTCGTAAAGCAGATGTTTGTCGCGTGCCGGTAAATTGCGCCGAAACCAGGAAAATGTTAAATAACCATGAACTATGGTTAGGTGACGGGGATTGGGATGTCATCCATTTTAACTGGGGATTGCATGATTTGAAAAGGCTAAACAAAGATGGAAAACTAGATGCTACGCGTAAAGCAGACAACCTGGTTCCTGTAGATGAATACAAAGAAAATCTTGAGGAAATTATTCAAATTCTTAAGAAAACAAAGGCCACTTTGATATTTGCTACAACCACTATAATCCCTCCTGAGGCATCCGGGAGAATTGTTGGAGATGAGTTGATTTATAACGCAGCAGCAATGGAGGTGATGAAGAATCATCCTGACATTACTATTGATGACCAATATACTACCATGTTGAATTTCCCTGAAGGCAGACGGGAATTGAAGGATGTACACCATTTTCCGATTGGTCAGCTTAAGTTAGGATATCAGGCCGGCAGCATGATCCGGGAGATTCTGAAAGAGGAAGGGAAATGGTGAGTAGTAAGCCTTTCCCCCTAAGTATCAAAGGAAGCATGTCCCGGACTTGCCTGTCCTGGTGAAATCGGGGATCCGGGAATACAAGCGGTTACGCAAAAACAAGATATTATGAGAATTAAATTTTACTACATATTTATTGCGTTTGTAGTTCTTCATATAGGACTGAGGAGTTGTAACTCCATCCATGAAGTTGAGGAAAAGCGTCCTAATATTATCCTAATCATGATTGATGATATGGGATGGAAGGATTTCGGAGAAGCGGGCAGTACCTATTACGAAACACCTCATATTGATAAATTGTCAAGAGAAGGCATTCGTTTTACCAAAGGATATTCAGCAGCACCTGTTTGCAGCCCTTCAAGAGGAGCTTTGTTAACTGGCAAATATCCAGGACGCACCAAGTTCACAACCGTTTGGAATCAGAGTGATGCTCCCATTGACAAAGAGGCAGTTTTGCATACGGTTTCAAAGCAGGGAGAAAAGAACGGGCGCAGCAAATTCAACTACAGGAATGAAGAAGCCTTACATTATCACTCCCTCCCCTTATCAGAAACAACTTTTGCTGAAGTACTGAGTCAGAACGGTTATACTACAGGCTATATAGGGAAATGGCACTGTGGATGGGATGAAAAATTCTGGCCGGATAAAAGAGGATTTCAATATGCTGAAGGATACAGAACAATCTCTGTTCGAACTCCTCATTTTGGAAGAACTGCCATCGGTAATGTGGCAGGAATGTCAGACCTGCAGCCAGATGATTATGTAGGTGATAAACTGACCGACAAAGCTGTAGCATTTATCAATATACATGGGAATGCAGACAAACCCTTTATGCTAATGCTCAGCCATTATCTTGTTCATGGGCCATTGGAAGGGAAGGATGATTATGTAGAGAAATATGAGAACTTGCCTGCTAACGATCAGAACAAGCCTGTATATGCTGCAATGATGCAAAGTGTTGATGAGAGTGTGGGCCGGGTATTAAAAGCATTGGAAGATATTGGGATTGATGAGAATACAATAATTATTTTCACCTCAGATAATGGCGGATTAGTCCCGGCAACATCTAATTACCCATTGTTAGGCGGCAAAAGTTATCTCTTTGAGGCTGGTATGAGGGTGCCTTTTTTAATAAGATGGAAAGGAATAATTACACCAAAAGTTGATGAGGTAAATAGAGTTATGCAAACCGATATATTTCCAAGCTTGCTGGACATCGCTAAAATACCTAAGTCACCAGATCTGCTCTTTGATGGAAAAAGTATTTATCCTCTGCTATTGAATGATGGCGACTGGACACAGGAACCTATATTTTTTCATTTTCCTCATTACACACATGCAACAAGTCCGGCTACAGCAATCATTGAAAATAACTGGAAACTGATCAGGTTCTATAATAATCCTGATGATGAACAGCTTTTCCTCTTTGATCTGGATAATGATCCTTATGAATTGAATGATCTGGCCGTCAGTAGACTCGATAAATTGAATACCTTGACTGCATTGATGCAAAAGTATTTGGAAGATATTGATGGAGAAATGCCAGTACCTAATCCTGATTTCGATGAATTAAAACCCAGCCAGCTAGATAAAAACAGATATTATAATCAGGCACTACGCGAAAGGACAGAACGAGAAAGATTATTGAAAACCAGCAATAAAAAATAATCACATGAAGCATTTCTCTAGTTTCATTTTTACGCGACCATATAAACAATTAATACTTTTTTGTCTGATTCTTTTAGTATCAATCTGTATTAACTCCTGTTCTCAGAAAACATATACCCCGGATTGGGAGTCATTGTCTAATTATGAAACACCTGATTGGTTCCGTGATGCCAAATTTGGAATATTCATTCACTGGGGTGTCTATAGTGTTCCCGCATATGTAAATGAGTGGTATCCGAGGAATATGTACAGGACTGGATCAAAACAAAATGCTTATCATCTTGAAACTTATGGATCGTTAAATGAATTTGGATACAAGGATTTTATTCCAAGATTTAAAGCAGAGAAATGGGATCCTGTGGCCTGGGCAGAGCTATTTAAAGAATCAGGAGCTAAATATGTGGTTCCAGTGGCAGAACACCATGATGGTTTCCCAATGTATGATTGCTCTTACACAAAGTATAACGCGAAAAACATGGGTCCAAAACGGGATATTATTGGTGAACTATTGGTAGCATGCAAACAATTAGAACTTAAAGCCGGCGTTTCGTCACACAGAGCTTTTAAATGGTAGTTCTATGCTCAGGAGAAAGAGTATGACCCCTGGAATCCTGCTTATGAAGAATTATATTGGAAAAGAAGAAATCAAAGATGGCCGGATGAAGCTTTTGTTAAAGATTGGTATAGTAGGACAAATGAGCTGGTAACAAAGTACAAACCAGACGTGTTATGGTTTGATTTTTATCTTGATCAGCCTGAATTTCATAACGTCCGTTATCAATTAGCAGCCGACTATTTTAACTTGTCAAATGAATGGGAGAAAAAGGTAGTGCTACAATATAAATATGAGATATACGATCCAAGAGTTGGTTTGCTGGATATTGAGCGAGGCAAATTAAGCGGGATCAGGCGCTCACCCTGGCAAACCGATACTTCAGTTGGTTTTAAAGGATGGAGTTATATTCAGAATCCTGAATACAAACCGGTAGGATTGCTAATAGACGACCTGGTAGATATCGTCAGTAAAAATGGCAATCTACTTTTAAATATCGGGCCAAAACCTGATGGCACAATTCCGGATCAAGATCAGGTAATCTTGCGTGAGATAGGGAAATGGCTTGAGGTAAATAGTGAATCGATTTATGGTACAAGACCTTGGGTGATCTTCGGCGAAGGACCGTCCAAAACTGCAGAAGGAGCACATCAGGAACGAAAAAATAAAGGAGGTACATCAAAAGACTATCGCTTTACTACAAAAGGAAATACACTGTTCGCTACCTGCTTGGATTGGCCGGATGAAGATTTCAAAATCGCTTCTCTGGGTTTGGATTCGATAAGCAAATTCAAGATCAAAATTAAGAGCGTTACCATGTTGGGAAGTCCGTCACCGGTTGAATGGGAACAATCACCTGATAACCTGATTATTAAATTACCATCCGAAAAACCTTGCGATCATGCCTTTGTATTCAGATTAGAAACCAAAGGACTGTCAAAGCAAATGTTGAAGTATGAGAGAAGCCTGCCCAAAAATCCGGAAACCATATATTGCTTTCCCGGGAATAGTCTGAGGGAAGGTGATGGATATAATGTCAGGGATGGCAAACTCAATCAGTGGCAGAAAGATGTAACACTCAGATGGAAGGTAAATGTAAAAGAAGCTGGAAGTTATCAGATAATATCTCTCCAGCAAAACCAGGAAGGAGACAAATATGTGTTCACTCTTAATAATCAGAAACTCAAAAATC
>JAUVKA010000404.1 GCA_030592205.1 Bacteroidota bacterium
CCCAAAACAATGAGCACCTTTAAAGAAAACCTGTTGATTCAATTGATTTTCATTCAGGAATTTTTTAATCAGATGAACTGTATGCTTATTGCCCCTCGCAAAACAGGAACTCCCCAAACAAATACTAATTTCCAAGCGCTTCATTCCTTAAGTCTTTATACACTCTTCAATTCTAAAAACATCACTTTACTTTTCAAAATCATTGCCTGACAAAGTAAATTATTGTATTATTGTCTGTTAAACAATTAACATTGTTACAAAAGTAACAAAATTGTGGAAAAAGCACTGTCAACGATATTATCAGCTTACCCGGTTGGCCGCCGCGAGGTACTTATACCTATTCTCCAGGACGTACAGGATAAGTTTGGTTATCTCCCGGAGGAAACACTTAATAGCATTGCAAGGCACTTACAAATACCTACATCCAAGGTTTACAGTGTAGCAACTTTCTACAATCAATTCACCATGAAGCCAAGGGGGAAATATCATATTCTCTGTTGCGATGGTGGTACCTGCCATATGGAAGATAGTGCAGGGATAAGATTTGAGCTAAACCGCCTTCTGAGTCTTGAAAATGGAGAAACAACGGTTGATGGTATGTTTAGTTTGGAAGTTGTACCCTGTCTTGGATTGTGTCATATAGCTCCTGCGGTAATCATCAATGGGAAAATTTATGGAAAGCTGCATCGCTCCGGAATAGCTGAGTTTATTGAAAAAATAAAATCTGGAACTTATGTCTGAAAAAACATCTGACATATTACTCCGGATATCAACAGGCGGGAAGACTGCAGCTGATTTTACCCGCTTGGCAGGCAAGAGAGGAGATGGGAAAAATCTACCTGTCATATATATTGATCAAAGCGGTTCATCAATAGCCTCCGGTATCCTACAAACGGAACAAGCAGTTGTTTCATGGCTGAATAAAAATAACAAGCAGGCAGAGATAGTCAAAACAGGCAGCGTGGGAGCATTCGGACTAAATCCCCTGATAGGAATAAAAATCCCGGGCCGTGCACGGCTGTTTTTTGGTCCGGTCCACGATTATCAGGTTGACAATCTGCTCGAAGCAGTTTTCAGTCTACAAATTCCTACTGATTTGCTAATCGGACAATGGCCACACGATGCTAAAAACCAATGGGAAGGCCTGCCTTTTATTGAGGACCATCCCTTTTTTGCACAACAGGAGAGAAGATTACTGGCATTGCATGGGATAATTGATCCTGATTCGATTGAAGATTATATTGCCTGGGGAGGATATTCAACATTCATAGATCGCCTCAGAAACCACTCACCGGAGGAGCTAATCAATATAATATCCGAATGCGAAGTACGCGGAAGATCCGGGTCGGGCTATCCACTAATCAGCAAGTGGAAGATGGCTATGGAAAGTCTGGGTAAAGAGATATACCTGATTTGCAATGCTGACGAGAGCGATCCGGGTGGATTCATGCATCGTTTATTGATAGAGGGAAACCCCCACCAGGTATTCGAAGGCATAATGCTGTCGGCATATATTACCGGATGCTCAAAAGCAATAATATATACCAGAAACAGATACAGAGAAACAGTTTCCAGACTAGAGAATGCTCTCGATCAAATCAGAAAAGCAGGATTGGTGGGCCAGGATATTATGGATAGCGGATTCTCTTTGGAAATAGAGATAAGAAAAGGTCCGGGAGCCTTTGTTTGTGGTGAGGAAACAGCTCTGATAGCCAGTATCGAGGGCAGAAGAGGGATGCCAAGTCCTAAACCTCCTTACCCATCTGAAAAAGGTTTGTATGGCCAGCCGACTATCGTTCATAATGTTGAGACAATTGCTCAAATTCCTTTGATCATTGATAAAGGAGCAGAGTGGTATAATTCTGTGGGATCAGGGAATAGCAGGGGTACCAAGTTACTAAGTCTCTCCGGCAGGTTTAATAATCATGGTGTAGTAGAAGTTCCTATGGGAATCAAACTGAAAACCATTGTAAATGAAATAGGAGGATTACCAAAGAATCAAAAACCGGTAAAAGCTCTGCTCATGGGGGGCCCCTCTGGTTTATTTGTACATCCTGATGAGTTTAACACTAAACTCGACTATGATGAACTGCAATCTAAGGGATTGGTGATGGGCTCAGGAAGCATGATTTTACTTGACACCTCAAATTGTGTTGTGGAGATGACAGAACATCTGATGTCATTTATCCAGGATGAGAGCTGTGGTAAGTGTATTCCATGCCGGGAAGGGACCAGGAGGATGGCAGATATTATTAAATTGATTACCCACCCAAATTCAGGTGAGAGTGAAAAGGCGATTTTTGAACGGACTCAGGGGATTACTCAGCTGAAAGAACTGGCAAAAGTTATAGCCGAAACCTCGCTTTGCGGTCTGGGTAAAAATGCTCCGGGTTCTCTTATTTCATCAATTCAAAAGTTTAATGATGATTGGGAAAAACATTTAACCGACAGGATATGCGAAGCCGGAGTATGTCGGGACTTAAGAACATTTTATATTGATGCAAATGCGTGTACGGGCTGCTTTTTATGCCTGAACAAGTGCCCTGAAATGGCTATCGTAGGATCGCCAAGACAGGTGCATGTAATAATAGAAGAAAAGTGCACTGGATGTGGAATCTGCTATGAAGTATGCAAATTCAACGCCATAGCAACCAGATAGTTAAAGAATTATGAATATCCAGATCAGAGTAAACGGCAGGAATTTGAGGGCCAGAAAGGGCGAGTTTCTTCTGGATGTCTGCCGGGATAATGGAATTCGAGTTCCAACCTTATGCAGTCTTAGCGGCTTTGCACCAACAGGAGCCTGTCGACTTTGTGTAGTAGAAATTGATGGATATTCTGATCTGATACCAGCCTGCTCGTTTCCAATAGTTGAAGGAATAGAAGTGAAGACCCATTCCGCAAGAGTTATCAGAGCAAGAAAAACAATAGTCGAATTATTGTTATCAAGCCACCCGGATGATTGTATGTTTTGCCTGAAAAGCAACTCATGCGAACTGCAGGCCCTGGCAGAGGAATTGAGCGTGTATGAAAGAAGGATCAGAACTACAGTAAGTCACAAAAAAACTGATAATTCCAGCAGTGCCATAAGTCATAATCCCGGCAAATGCATCCTGTGTGGACGATGTATCAGGATTTGCGACAAACTAAAAGTTTCAGCTCTGGAATTTGTTGAAAGAGGGTCGAAAATGGAGGTCGGAACAGTTGGAGGTAAAGGCCTGGATAAAAGTTCCTGTGTTGCCTGTGGACAGTGTTTACAAGTCTGTCCTACCGGATCCCTGCAGGAGAAAAACATGGTGGAAGAACTTCTTTCCTTCATCCAAAATCCAGAGGATAGTGTAGTTGCATTACTCGATCCGGCAGTGGCTATCGCTATCTCTGATAAATTAGGATTAAGATCCGGAAAAGATGTTTCGGGACGACTCTTTTCAGCCCTGAAAACGATTGGATTTGAAAAAGTATTTTCCGGGGCAGAAGCAGCTAACCTCAGCTTGGTACAATCTGCAGAAGCATGGAACAAAATTATCGAATCTCAGGAACAATCA